>JAJYJR010000460.1 GCA_021789355.1 Chloroflexota bacterium
TCCTGGAGGTCGACCTGGCCTCCAAGGGGATGGCCGCCGACGCGAGGCACGGCGCCGCGGGTATGACGGGGTCGCTCGCCCTGGGACTGTGGCTCGCCGAGCGAATGGCCGGCTGATCGACTCCGCAGGGCGACCGGTCGACCTGCCCACCGACCCCGCGGAGCGGCGGCGGGCCCGCCCTACTCGACGCCGGACCAGGGGCCAGCGCTACTCGGCGCCGGACCAGGCTCCCGCCTGCAGGACCGCGTCGGACTCGATGGCGAACACGCAGCGCCCGGCGTCGAGGTCGAGGAGCTCGATCAGGTCCGGATCCATGTACAGCTGGTGGCACTCACGGCACAGGCCGGCGGGGATTCCGAAACACAACCGCTCGGAGGCGTCGGGGAGCCGGAACGTGGTGTCGAACCGGGTGTTGACGAGCGGGCCCTGGCACTCTGGGCAATCCAGCCTGGTGGGAGGCATGCGGCGTTGGGTCCCATCCGATCCGTGACCGGCGTGCACCGGCCATCACGCCCGGGATGCTAGGAGTGGGCCCCGCGAGCCTGCATCCCTCGGAGGTACCGCCCGGGACAGTACTCGGCCGCCGGCAACCCGCTACTGCACCCGCAGCAGCGTGGCGGCGTCCGCCCAGAGCTTCTCGAGCTGGTAGTAGTCGCGTTCCGGCGGCGCGAAGACGTGCACCACCACGGCCCCGAAGTCCAGCAGCACCCAGTGTGCCCCGGCGCCGCCTTCGCGGCCCAGCGGCAGGACTCCGTCAGACTTCAGACCCTCGGCGATCCCGTCGGCGATCGCACCGAGTTGCCGCTCGGAGCCGCCGGAGCAGATCACGAAGTAGTCGGCCAGCGACGTGAGCGCGCTGACGTCGAGCAGCACGATGTCCGAGGCCTTCTTGTCCTCCGCGAGCTCGACAACCCGGCGCGCCTGGGCCAGCGCGACCTGGTCGTCGACGACGACGGGAGTGTCGCGGGGCGGGAGCCCCGGCCGCCGCGGCTCCCGGGCTGGTGCTGACTCTGTCACGTCCGAACCGACCTCCTCATGCGTCAATCATGCGCCCACCGCGCCGTCCGCCCCATGCGTCACGTTCCGGGGCAGGTACAGGCCATGATCCAGGATGTACGCCTCCACGGCGGGCGGCACGAGGTAGCGGATGCTCCTGCCCGCCGCCGCCCGCTCGCGGATCGCCGATGCCGAGTGCCCCAGGTCGGGGCCGTCGAGCTCGAGCACGCGGTCCTCGAGCCCCACGAAGTGTTCCGACACCCAGGCCCGCGCCCGCAGGGGGTAGCCTCGCCGCGGGACCACCGCCAGCCGGCAGGAGCGCAGGAGCCGCTCCGGCTCGCGCCAGGTCTCGAGCCCGAGCAGTGCCTCCATCGACACGATCACCACGAGCCCCGCGACCGGATCCCAGGGCTGCGGCGGGTCGGCGAGCAGCCGCTCCACCGTGTCGACGCTGTAGCTCGGTCCCGGCCTGTCCGCCTCGATCGGGCTGAGGCTGAACGAGGGGTTGTCGCGGATCGCCAGCTCGACCATCGCCGCCCGGTGCGCGACCGGGGTGATCCGCTGCCCGAGCTTGTGCGGTGGCATCCGGGCGGGCACGAACAGGACTCCGGCGAGTCCAAGCGCCTCCCGGGTCTGCTCGGCGATGGCCAGGTGCGCGAAGTGGATCGGGTCGAACGTGCCGCCAAGCACGCCCCACGCGCCGGACGCGGGCGCATGGGGCGTCGCCACCGGATCGCGGGCTGGACCGTCCGCAGCCCCCGGCGTCACGCCCAGCCCTCCTCGCCCCACTCCAGCTCTCGGTCGCCCACCAGGACGGTGTCGCCGGCCTGGACGCCGGCCCGGCGCAGCTCGCGGGCCACGCCCATGCGCTCGAGGTCGCGCTGGAAGCGCTCCCCGGACTCCTCGTTCTCGAAGTCGGTCTGTGCCACGAGCCGCTCGATCCGCCGTCCCCGGACGCGGAACGCCGCTCCCTCGCGTTCTACCGAGAACGTATCCCGCGCCGAGTCGAAGCGGTGGACCACCACGCCGGCCGGTTCCGGCGGCAGGGCGAGCTCGCCGGCGCCGGGAAGCAGTGCCGCGATCGCGCGGGTCAGCTCCGGCAGCCCGTCGCCATCGCGTGCCGACACGGCGATGACCTCCTGGCCGTCCGTGGCACAGGCGCGGACGAAGGCGGGCAGCCGGTCGCGCGCCCCGGGCAGGTCGAGCTTGTTCGCCACCACCAGGCTCGGTTTCGCCAGGAGCCGCTCGTCGTGCAGGCGGAGTTCCTCGCGCACGATCCGGCGGTCCCCCTCCGGGTCGCGGGCGCCGAGATCGACCACGTGCAGCAGGATCCGCGTGCGCTCCACGTGGCGGAGGAACGCGTGGCCCAGCCCCGCGCCCGAGCTGGCCCCCTCGATGAGGCCGGGGACGTCCGCCACCGTCGGCCGCCGAGGATCGTCGGCGTCGACGGACGAGAGGTCCAGCACGCCCAGGTTCGGCTCGAGGGTGGTGAACGGGTAGTCGGCGATCCTGGGGGTCGCGCTGGTCAGCGTCGCGAGCAGCGTGGACTTGCCCGCGTTGGGCAGCCCGACCAGCCCGACGTCCGCGATCAGCCGGAGCTCGAGGAGCAGCTGCCGCTCCTCGCCGGGTTCCCCCTTCTGCGCGTGCCTCGGCGTGCGGTGCGTCGCGGTGGCGAAGTGGACGTTGCCGAGGCCACCCCGTCCGCCGCGTCCCACCATCACCCGCTGGCCGGCCGCGACCAGGTCGGCGACAAGGTCGCCGGTCCCGGCATCCAGCACCGCGGTGCCGGGCGGTACGCCCAGCTCCAGGTCCTCGCCGGCCTTGCCGTGCTTGCGGGCGCCGGAACCCCGGCCCCCCGGCTCGGCGCGGAAATGATGGCGATGGCGGTAATCGCCGAGCGTGGTCTGCCCCACGTCGACGCGCAGATAGATCGAACCACCGCGGCCACCGTCGCCGCCGTCGGGGCCACCGCGCGGGACGTGCGCCTCCCGCCTGAACGACACGGCCCCGTCGCCGCCGTCACCGGCCCGGAGCCAGACGGTGGCTCGGTCAAGGAACATCGGCGCGCATCCTAGCAGGCGGCGGTCCTGCGCTGGCCGGCAGCGCCGCGGCGGATCGGATCAGTGCGACAGGTAGTTCAGCGGGTTGACCCGCGAGCCGCCCGCCCAGATGGGGCCAATCCACACCTCGAAGTGGCAGTGCGGTCCGGTCGCGTCGCCCGTAGCGCCGACGCGTCCCAGCTGCTGCCCCGCCGACAGGTGCTCACCGACCGCGACCAGTACCGCGGACATGTGGTTGTAGGTCGTGTAGATGTCGTTGCCGTGGCTCATCCAGACCTGATACCCGCCGCCGTTGTCGCGCCACCCGGCGAAGGTGACCACGCCGGCCGCGGCCGCGAGCACGGGTGTGCCGTATGCCGCCGCGATGTCCAGCGCGGGGTGTCCCCACCAGTAGTACTGGCTGATGAATCCGCCGGGGACCGGCCACACCATGCTGCCGTTGTAGGAACAGCTCGTGCATGGGCCGCCCACCGCACCGCCGGCCTGTGCGGGTCCGGACGAGGTGCTCGCCGTCTGCGGTGGAGCCGGGGTGGGGCTCGCCGTGGGGACCGGCGCTCCGTGCCCATCGGGCACCATCAGTTCCTGTCCGATCACCACCGTGTCGCCGGTCAGGTTGTTGAACGAGCGGACCTCGCTGACACTGGCGTGATACTTGCGTGCGATCGTGATCGCCGTGTCGCCGGCCTGCGCCTTGTAGAGGACACCGTCCACCGGCGGGATCTGCAGCTTCTGGCCGATGTGCAGGGTGTCGGTCGAGGCCAGGCGGTTCGCCCACCAGATGGTCATCATCGACAGGCCGTACCGGCTGGCGATCCCGCTCAGCGTGTCACCGGAACGCACGACGTAGGTGCGAACCTGGCCGCTGATGTCGGCCACGCTCGAGTCCGCGCTGATCGGCTTGATGAGGCTGCCGTCGACCATGGTGTAGGTGCCCACGTCGGCCGCGGACCCGCCCGCTGCGATCGTGGCCCCGCCGGTGCTCCCCTGGCCCGGGCCGGCCGCGCCGATCCCCACCAGGCTCGGATCGACCTGGCCGGTGTCCGGCCCCTCGATGTTGATGGCGGCGATGCGCGGGTTGTACGCGGTGCCGGGCCCGTCCGTGCCGCCGGTCCCGCCTGCGGCGGTGGACGGCAGCTGGGAGAGGATGGACGCCGCCGCGAGCAGCGCGACCGCGAGTACCGGGGCGCCCCGGCGTTCGGTGGTGAGCGCCACGAGCCGGTGCCGGAGGGCCGTCGCCGCGGCGATCATCGCGCGGCCGGCGTGGTCGCGGTCCCGGCGGGAGACGGCGGTACGACGGATCGGAGAGGCAGACGTAGACGCCGGCGAGGCGTGGGTCCGCGGGAGCGGCGCGTGCTGCCGGCGGCTGGCCGGCCGGATCCGGGAGAAGGCCCGGGCCGTGTCGCGGGCAAGAAGGTCCCGGACGCGGCGCACGACGACGGGCGCGTTCAGCAATACGGTCTCCTGTGCAGACGAGGCGGCCGCATCGCGGGGGGGTCAGGGTACGCGGGGGTATCTGGCCGCCGTAGGAGCGCGATATGAGGTTGCGTCCCAAACCTGCGCGTGTCTTGACCGCCGCGGGGACTCACGGGTCCGGATCGCCGCGGGATCGCAGAATTGACGGGACCTTACCATCGCCGTCGCGGCGCCGTCAAATCAGGGCACCTTCGGGTGGTACTTTCGGCCGCGGGCCGGGCAGGGGCGCATGCGGGACTGCGATCGTGCCGGTCGCCGGGATGCCGCGCGGACCTGGGCGACGCTACTGGTCGAGGCTCTTGGTGAGCGTCGCGAGGAACTGCGCGTTGCTCTCCGTCTTGGCCAGCCGGTTCAGCAGCAGCTCGATCCCCTCGTTCGTGCCGACCGCGGAGAGCATCCGGCGCATCGTCCACACCATGCGGAGCGTCCCCTCCTCGAGGAGCAGCTCCTCGCGGCGTGTGCCGGAGCGCTGGACGTCGATCGCCGGGAAGATGCGCTTCTCCGCGAGCTTCCGGTCGAGGATGAGCTCCGAGTTGCCCGTCCCCTTGAACTCCTCATAGATCACGTCGTCCATGCGGGACCCGGTATCGATCAGGCAGGTCCCGATGATCGTGAGCGAGCCGCCCTCCTCGAGCTTCCGCGCGGCGCCGAAGAAGCGCTTGGGCGGGTACAGCGCGATGGGGTCAGATCGG
>JAJYJR010000461.1 GCA_021789355.1 Chloroflexota bacterium
GGGGACGCGGCTCGCGGCGGGCCGCCGTCCCTCGGCCCCGGGAACGCCTTGACGAGGGTGGCATCGCGGGCCGCGCCTGCCGAACGGCCCGCCGGTCGGGCGGGTCGGCACCTTGCAGACGACCTTATGGCTCGGGTATCCCCGGTCCCGGCGGGGGGTGCTGACGCGCGGCCCCACCTCTCTGGTCGCCTGGGCCGCGTCGAGCCAGTGGCGAGACCGACCCGCCGGGAGTGGGAGGCTTCCGATGCGCGCGCGTCGTGCCCTGCTCATCGTCCCGTTCCTGCTGGTCTCACTTCTGCCTGCCGCAGTGGTGGCGGCATCGCCATCGGGCGTGCCGACGTTGCCTGACGCGGCCGTTCAGCACCGAGCGGCGGTCCTCGCCTACTGGACGCCCGAACGGATGGCCTCAGCCATCCCCCGTAACTTCGTCTTCGACGGAGCTCGTGGCGGCCTCGAGCCTCAGGGCAAGCCCGCTGTGAAGCCCACGCGTCCCCCCAAGCCGACGCCGACACCGACACCCAGTCCCTCCACCGACACCCTCGGCGCGCCGTGGAACGGCGGCGGGATCATGCTGACCGCCACCGGGCGCGTCTACTTCAGCATGGACGGGTCCAACTGGATCTGCTCGGGGTCGGTGATCAACGACCTCAAGAGCGGCCTGTCCGTCGTCCTCACGGCGGGCCATTGTGTCGTGGGCAACGACGGCGTCTTCGCCACCTACTGGATGTTCATCCCGTCGTTCGACACGAGTCCCACGTACACCTGCGCCGGCACCACCTACGGCTGCTGGGTCGCCGACGCGCTCTATGCCGACGCCGCCTTCGCCTCGACGGGCAGCTTCAACACCACGGCCGTGCAGCACGACTGGGGCTTCGCGGTTGTGACGGAGGGGGGGCTGTCGGGCAACGCGCAACTCGACTCCACGGTGGGCAGCCTCCCGATCGAGTACGGCGTGAAATACGCCAGCCAGAAGATGAGCGCGTTCGGATACCCGGCCGCTGCCCCCTACACCGGTAACGACCTCATCTACAGCCGTGGGACCGTCGGCCAGGATGTCCTGACGTTCAACACGACGTGGTCGCTCCCCTCGAACCTGACAGGGGGCGCGTCGGGTGGCCCGTGGGTGCAGGCGAGCGACACGACGAGTTACACGGATGCCAGGGCCGGCTCTCTGAATTCCTACAAGTACACCTACGACAAGAACCACATGTACGGCCCGAAGTTCAACAGCGATACGCAGACCGTCTTCACGGCCGCCCGTGACGGGACGGAGCCGAGCGGCGTGGTGCGAGAGGTGTTCGTGCCCTAGCACTCGATGGGTTCCCGGGTGCGCGGGGCAGCGGCCAGAAGACCGACAGACGGGCGAACCAGGGCGGCCGAGAGCGCAAGTTCCTGGCCCTGCGGCCGTCAGTGGGCTGGATCGACCCGCAGGCACGCGGCGGGGGAGCGCGAGTCCCGACACCGTCGTGGACATCGACAGGCACCGGCGTCTGCGGCAGGACCGCGGACCCTCGATCGCCTGCGGGACCCCGCGTGGTTCGCGGAGGCAATGCCGGTCCGCGGCGACATCTGCGGGATCAGCCGGGCGGACCAGGCCACGGGGGTGCTGCCGCCGTCCGCCCTCCGGCCACATGGCGCGTGGCCAGTGTGGTGCGCGCCTGCACCGCTGTTTTGCGCGGGGCGCGTCCTGCAGCGAGGAACCCCGTTGACAGCGTTGGCGGCGCATGCGATGAGTGACGGGTGAGGGCGGGAGCACTGCCTGCGTCCCCGGTGTTCTCCTCCGGGGCACCGAGCAGGTGGGCCGACCCTCACGACGGGGGGATCGAGCGTGAGACCAGTGCCTGTTCGACGCGTGCCAGTGGTTCTGAGCTCGCGACGCGCCCGGCGGTAACGAGCGCGAAACCCAGCCGCCGTTCACGCTCTCCGCACATCTCCCATGACCAGGCGACCTCCCCCCGCGCGCCCCCGTGGGCGCGCTCGGGCGCCTCCCGAGGCGACGCTGTGTCCCTTCATGGCAAGTCCTGCCCAGCGTCTCAGGAGGAACCAGTGGACCTGACAACCCGACCCCGGGTTCGCCATCGAGGATCCCCGCGGGTCTTCGTCGCGCTCTGCGCGGCAGGACTCGTGGCCCTCGTCCTTGCGCCGGCGACTGCCCTCGCTGCCACCAGCACGCTCTCGAGCCCGACCACGCTCTCGGGCAGCTCAACCCTCACCGCACTGCAGGTCGACGCGTCTGGCGGCGGCGTCACCGTCTCCGGCACCGCGGAGATCACCGCAAGCTGGAGCCAGCCCGCCTCGCTCAGCACGACCTTCGATCCGAACCTGCTGCGCCAGGGCCGCACGCTCGCGCTCAGCGATTCGTTCGGGCGCGGCGGAGCCGGCGCCATGTCGGTCAGCTACACCCTCACAGACTTGACGGTCTCATGGGGCACCATCGGCCCCTTGCACCTCGGCTCGCCCGGCTTCACGGCCAATGGCAGCTGTAGCCTGTTGGCCGGCGGCCCGAACTATGTCTGCAGCGTGAGCAGCCCGCAGACCGCGCTGCTCGACACCTACCCGGTTCCCGGGCCCTACGTGAAGCTGGCCCTGGCCGCCGCGGTGACGGTCACGCCGCAGGGCCTCGCCACCCTGCGCAGTGCGACCCTGGGCGGCAACCCCGCCGGCAGCACCAGCCTGACGCTCGGCGAGACGGCGATCACGGACAGCCTCCCGATCCCCTGCTCCGCGGGTGCCGGTGACGAGCTGCAGTACAACCTGGGCGGCCTCAGCGCGACCGATGGGCTCAGCGTCGACACGAGCCTGGTCTTCGACGTGGGACTGGAAGCGCCGAGCATCGTGCCTCCGTTCCCCGAGGTCGACGTCCCATTCGGCACGCCGTCCATCGACATGGGGACCACCTCGGGCTCGGTCGCGATGACCGGCGGAGGCGCCACGTTCGACCTGGGCGCCGTGCAGCAGAACAACATCCCGCCGGTGGCGAACGCGGGCGGCCCGTACGCGGGCAATGAGGGGAGCCCGATCACTTTCGACGGCACTGGCTCCTCCTCCATCTGCGGCTTCCCGACCCTGCAGTGGAACTTCTCCGATGGCGGGGTAGCGTACGGTCCAACCCCACAACACATCTTCCAGGGTCCGGGCACGTACAGCGGCCTGCTCACCGCCACCGACGCGACCGGGCTCACCGCCGCCACCACCTTCAACGTGACCGTCAACGACCTGCCCCCGGTGGTGAACGCCGGCCCGGCCGTAGGTGCCGCCTGGGGGATGCCGGTCGCGCTCAACGGCAGCTCGGTTGACCCGGGCGCATACGACCAGTCCACGCTTTCCTACAGCTGGGCCTTCGGAGACGGGTCGCCGAGCGCGTCGGGCGGCGCGAGCGTCACGCACGCGTACGCGGCGCCGGGCACCTACACGGCGACCCTCACCTCCTGCAGCAAGTGGGGCGAATGCGGCTCCGGCAGCACCACCGTGACCATCCGCGAGCGCGCGGTCACCGCCGCCTACGCGGGCGCCACGGCGGCCACGTTCGACACGCCGACCACGCTCCTTGCCTCGCTCGTCGACGAGTTCGGACAGCCCGTGGTCGGGCGAACGGTGACGTTCAGCGTGAACGGCACGCCGGTCGGTACGTCCTCGACGGGGGTGGACGGAACGGCGTCCCTGGGCTACACGCCGGAGCTCGGCGCCGGGACGTACGCCACCGGCGTCGCGTTCGCCGACGACGGCATGTACACGGCGGCCACGGCCACCGGCTCCATCACCATCACCCAGAAGGCCACCGTGGTGACCTACACGGGCGCGACGAGCGGCCTCCCGAACCACACGGTGACGCTCTCCGCGGTGCTGCGTGATGCCACCGGCACGGCACTCGCCGACAAGTCGCTCACCTTCACTCTCGGGTCCCAGAGCGTCTCGGGGACGACCGACGGGACCGGCGTCGCCACGGTCACTCTGCATCTCGCGCAGAAGAACGGGACGTACGCGCTGACGGCCACGTACGCCCCGAGCTCCACGGACGCGGCCTCCTACTTCGGGAGCGCCGCGTCCGGCACGTTCACGATCGGCAAGGTGAAGTAGCCGTCCGCCTCTCGGGGGCCGAGGCGCCTGACGGACCCCGACGGGGCTCCCTTTCGGCGTGGGCGCCTCAGCGCCGGGAGCGACGCTGGGGCGCCCACGCAGCGCGGACCACGCTGGTCCGCGCCCGAGGCTCCAGAGCTTCGCGGCTGGGCGGGACCTGCCCTGGCTCGGCGGTGCCCAGGCCCTGCGGCGGACGGGCGACGTCGAACCCGCTGCCGGGCAGCGACCCCAGCTCGGACAACTCCCAGTCGGGGATTGCGCCTTCTCGTGACGCCACCAGGGCGGCGAGGCGCCCGGCGACATCCAGGATGGAGTCGATCGGCCAGCCCGCGGCAATCCCGGCCGCGAGACACGCGGCGAAGGCATCCCCAGCGCCGACGGTGTCGGCAACCACGACGGGCGCGGCCGCAGCCTCCGAGAAGGCGCCGTCGAGCAGCAGCGCGGCCCCATCCGCGCCTCGGGTGACGCAGACGCCGCGCAGCCGGTGCTGCGCCGCGAGAGCTCGGGCGAACGGCTCCCCCGCGTCGGGCAGGTCGAACTCGCGCGCGAGGGTCGCCGCCTCCTCCTGGTTCATCTTGACGACGGTCGCGATCTCCGCAAGGCTCCGGACGAGGTCGGGATTCCAGCATCCATGCCGAAGGTTGACGTCGTAGAGCCGAATGGCGTCGGGGGCACTCGCGGCCAGGCGATCGGTGGCCGCGTGCACGTTGGGGAACCGCTGCGCGAGCGTGCCGAACACGAGCACCTCGAAGCGGTCAGCGTCGTGCCAGCGGGGGAACTCCACCGCCTCGTAGGCGGCTGGCGAGACGATCTCGTATGCCGGCACGCCCGCGGCATCGAGGGCCACCCGCACGATCCCGGTCGGCAGGTCGGCAGGCTGGATGAGGGACGCGTCGACGCCCAGGCGCTCCACCTCGGCTCGGGCGCGAGTCCCCAGCTCGTCGCTCCCGACGGCCGTGAGGTAGGCCGCGTCGAACCCGAGCCGATGCAGGTGTGCGACGACGTTGAACGGGGCGCCGCCGAGCCGCGGACCGGTCGGCAGCAGGTCCCAGAGCAGCTCGCCGACTCCGAGCACGCGCCGCCCGCCCCCCGGAGCCACCGGGCTCGGGCTGTGCCGGGGCGTGGGAGCAGGCGAGGGGG
>JAJYJR010000016.1:0-18734 GCA_021789355.1 Chloroflexota bacterium
CCCCGCAATCCGTGGTCACCAACCGGGGGCCACCGCCCACCCGTGCTGGCCAGCCGAGCACAAGCGCAAGGGTAAGTACGACATGGTTGGGATCATCGGCTGCGACAAGATCCGCCGCGGCCATCAGAGGGGTGGTGGCCAGCGGTGCCTCCCTTCGCGCGTCTACGCTCGGGGGCGGCGGGGACGAAGTCAAGTTCAGGGCGAAAACAGGGGCGAATCGATTTCGCGTCAGTGCGCATTCGTGCCGGGAGCTAACGGCTCCCCTTCTCCTTCGGACAGCTCCGGTTCCTGCGCTTCGCTCCGCTGGATCTGGCTACCCGTCCAGGCTGTCAGGCCCGTAGGGGCTCCAACCCGCCAGCAACGGCTTCAGATCGTCCGGCGCCGGGTCGCGGACCTCGGGCACCATCCGTTCGAGCTGGCCCAGCGGATCGAGCGCCGCGAGTCTCCGCTCGGCGAACTCGAGCTGCTCCGCGATCTCGTGCCGCGCCGAGCCCTCGTATGACGCGAGCGCCACTCTGACGGCGGCAACGAACTCGCGATGCCCCGCGGCCTCCCGCCAGTCGCGCGAGCGCTGCACGAACGCGTCCCAGCGCACTCGTTCGTCGTAGCGGCGCCGCGCTTCGGCCATCGCCGCCTCCCAGCGGCGCCGGCGCTCTGCGGCCTCCCGCTCGCGCTCCTCTTCCCGCAGCTCCGCCTCGAGCCGGTGGACCTCGATAGCGCGGAAGACTCGGCCGAGCTTGTCCTCGAGGCTGACCGTCTTCGCGTCGCGGTACCGGTCGCCGCCGTACGCCGTGCCGGGGCCGTCGACGACGAGCTCGAGCATGCCGGTGCTCACGAACTCGGTCGGGCGCGCGTCGAGCCACCTCGCGCGCGTCGCGCGGCGGCCCCACGGGCGCGGCCGCACCTTCGTCTCGCTCGGCGCCGACACCTCCTGGATGCGGATCCCGTACACCCCGGCCGGGGAACGCAGGGCAAACCGCGAACGCGCGATCGCCCGGGCGTGGTACGCGTCCACGCCGAGCGTCGCCTGCTCGCCGGTCACCACCTCGAGGCCGCGCCGGCGCGCCTCGTCGACGATCGCCTGCAGGATGCGAGCGGCGCGCTCGAGGTGCTCGCGGCTCACGTGCTGCCAGTCGCGGTCGGCGATGAACGCCTTCACCGCGGGGTGATAGCGCGCGACGTGCGCCGGGACCGGCACGGGGACGAGCTCGACCAGGTCCTCGAAGTGCCGGACGAGGGTCACCTCGTAGCGCCGGTCGCTCCACGTCCCGGCCGGATGCAGCGAGAGCCGCCAGCCCCTGGGCCGCCGCGGCGAGCGGTCGCTCCTCCGCACGAGTTCCTCGTGGGCCGCCCTGATGTCCTCCCCCTTCGGAAGCTCCAGCCTGCCGTCCGCGGCCTGCACGCGCTCGATCAGCGCGTCGACCTCGCTCTCATCCGGTCTGGGCTCGGGATGCGCCTGCTGCCACCCCAGTCCCGCCTTGGTCACCGTGGCAACCCAGGATTCCCCGTGCCCTCGGACCCTGACGAGGCCGCGCCGCTCGAGCGCCCGAGCGGTGATCCGGCGCCGGTAGTCGTCCTCCGGCCCGCTGCTCGGGCACCCGCCCTTGATCCACTCGAGCACCTCGACCTGCTTCTCGTTGAGCCGAGCCTTGTTCCGTCCCATACGCCACTCCAGCTGTCTCAATGCCTCTGGATCATGGTCAACGGGCCGGCGCTGACTGACCGAAGATCGACCGAGACGTTGAGAGTCGTCGGCGTCCGCTCCGCGCCGTCGTCTGCCACGGGTCAGTCTCGCTAGACGCTGGACGCGCGGTCAGGTCGTTGAGCGCGATCGGTCAGCGGAGCCGCGCCTGCATCGTCCGCTCGCGTTCTTGCGGCGGCAGCCCCGGCCACGTCCAGAGCGCACGGTCGAGCTCGCGCATCGAGACCCCGTTCTGCGTCGCGAGCGCGCGGCAGAAGCGCACGTATGCCTGCCAGTACGACTCACGGAACTGCGTCATAGGCCTCGGGTCGCCGAGCGACTCACGAGCGCGACGGTCGAGGATGGGGTACGGGTCACGGTGGGCGAAGTGGAGGACGCAGGACGCGACCGGGTAGCCGACACCTTCGAGCGCGGTCAACGCGGCCATCCGCATGGGCTCAATCGTCCGCGGGTCGAGCGCGATCCGCGTCGCCTCCTCGACCTCCGCGGGCGTGTGGCGGAGCAAGAGTCCGCGGCGGCGGTCGAGCGTCTTCCAACGGTAGAGGTCGCGGAACGCCTCGTACACGTAGTAGCCCGCGGCTCGCGCCCGTTCGCCCGCGGCGATGATCTCCTCCTCGCTCGGCGGCCCCGGCCAGTCGTAGAGCCGCGCGAGGTACGCGATCCATGACGGATGGAACTGGAGGTGGAACACGAACATCAGGTGGGCTTCGCTCGGTCAGGCGCCGCTGACCCGTCGGCCGCCTCGTCCCACGCGAGCAGCAGCGCCGCAGCCTCGGCAGTCGCGAGGCTCACCTGTGTGATGTTCGACACGACGGCGCGGATGACCGCCGGGTCGCGCGGGACGTGGGCGAAGCGGATTGGCTCAGCCGGGACCTCGCCGAGGCGCTCGAGCTGTTCCACCACCATGAACCGATGCTTGATCCGGTTGTGGGCCTGGAACAGCACACCATGGGGCGGCGTATGAGCCGGCTCACCGACTTCGAGGATGAGCACCATGCGGTCGGGCTCGACGTCGGCGAGCTTCGTGCCCTCGGGGATCGGCGCGCCGCGGGCCGCGGCTGCGATCTGACGGAGGGTCGTCTTGAAGCCGTCCAGCGATCGTGAAATGAGGTCGCGGACGCCATCGGGCATGCCGGGGACGCTCGCCGGGTCGGGCAAGTGGAACAGATCGAAGAGATCGGCCCCACGGTCGATGTCGGCGAGCACCGCGCCCGTCTGGCTCGGCTCCGAGGCGAGGTACGCGTGCATGACACCCTGATCGCGGGCGCCCGCGGCGTACACCATCCCGGCGAGGTCCTCGATCGCCGCGGCGTACTCGCTCATCAGACGCGCGACCACGATGGTCTGGACGCGCGCCCCGTCGTTGAGCCGCCCGGCCTCGGCCGCCGCATCCTCTTCGGTCAGCCGCTGCACCTGCTGTCGCATCTTGGTCGCCGCCGCGTCGGGCTCTGCGTAGGCGCGGCGAAAGGCCTCGGCAGCCACGACGTGGTTCATGTAGCCGAATGCGACAAAGTCCTGGAGGTACGCGCGATCTCGCAGCGAGAGGCGGACGGCCGGATATGGAAGTCGTCGCGTCCGGTGTCGCCGCGAGTCACTAGCCATGCTTACCAGTCCGGGGCATCGTCGCGCTCGAGCGCCTGGAAGTAGTCGCTGGCTTCGGACAGGTCGAAGTCATCCTCGCCAAACTGGCCCGCGCTCATGCCGGCTGCTACGAGCTCCTCTCTGTTGAGCGACAGCCCGCAGACGTTGCACGAGAACTGGGACGCCGAAAGGCGGATCCGGGCGACGTACACCCCCGACACGTAGGACTCGTACCCGTCGTAGTCGTAGTCGGGCTCCCAGTCCGGTTCCGGGTCGCCCTCGAGCATCCCGAGGTGGGCGCAGGCTGGACATTCGAACGGGAACGCCGAGTAGTCGTCAGCGGGACGGGTGGCCTCTCGGGAGGCCAAGTACGCGGTCATGGTCGATTCGTCGAGGCGCTTGGCGAGGGCGCCGAACCGGACGCGCGCCGCTTCCAGTCGTCGGGCGTACGCGGCCTCGATCTCGGTGGCGCGGCGCGCGGCGAGACGGTCGACGAACGCCTCGTCCTCGCCCCACAACTGGCCTGGCGTCCGCTCGACGAACTGCAGCAGGCTTGCGGCCTGACGGGCGACATCTCCGATGATGTGTGCTTCCTCGCCGGTGACCGCCGTGCCTGCGTGGATGACCGCGTTGCGGCGGTCGAGCAGCGCTCCGATGAGGGACGACCTGGCCGAGAAGCCATCGACAAGACGGGCGGCGCGCTCCATCGCCTCGCCGACCGAGATCGTCTTCGCGGCCTCGACGAACTCCGGCTTGCTGGCGCGATCCCCTCTTCCCGTCAGGTGGAGCAGCGCATCGAAGCTCCGGGCATCGGCGATGTATGCGGGGTTGGCGTGGGCGAGCGCGCCTTTCACCAGATGCTCGAGGGCGGTTGCGAGATGGATGTAGAAGAGCGGCCAGTCCTCGTCCCGGTAGGCCGCAACCGCCATTCCGGCAAAGGCGGCTGCCGAGGCCAGCAGGCGATCGGCGACCGAACCACGGGTGGTCACCCCGGTTGCTGCGCAGTCCGTTGCGGCATCGTGCTCGCCACCAACAGCCAGAGACGATCCGGTGCCGCGCTGACCATCGACGGCACGCCGTCCCAACACGCGCGGGTTCACTGGTCGCGGCGCCGGAACCGCGCGATCTTCTGCACCTGTGCCGAACGCCATCTAGACACCCGCATCTTCCCTACGGGCGCCTGGCCCACGCGCTGGTCGCGCACCGGGTTCTCGATCGCCGTCACGACGGGAACGCCGCCGTCGGTCAGGTGCTCGACGACGTAGACCCAGTAGTCGGCGCGAATGACGGGGTCGAGGGCGGCCGACCACTCGCTCTGCTCCAGGTCGAACGCGTCGTCGGCGGAGCCGCCGGCTGCCTTCACTTCGATGTAGCGGCCGTCGTCCGCGATGTAGTCCGCGCCGACCAAGGGCGCCTGGCGATGAATCACGTGACCACCGCGCTTGAGCTCGAACCGTTCAACGTACGGCCGCGCCGCATCCTCGACGGCGGTGTTCGACGGGATGGCGCGAGTTTCACGCTTCTGGGAAGCGCCTCCCGAGTCCTCCGGTTTCGGCGCGGCGTGGCGTCTGCCCTCCTTCCGGTTGTCGGTCGTCGCGGACGTCACCTCCTTCGGGGGCAGATCCTCGATCGAGTCGAGCTCGAACGCGGTCGGGTCCGCGAACCGCCGGACGGGCGGCGCAACGACCGGGGGCCGACGCACCGGTAGCCGGCCCTTGTCGCCGTTCCGCGGCTGTGCCGTGCGGATCGCAGCGAGGCCAGCCTCGATGTCGCCTCGCCCGGGATCGTCCTCCCAGTCCTCGAGCTGCACTTCGACGCCCGACCCGACGAGGCCCGCGTACTTCCGAGCGAAGTCCGCGGGCCGCTGCTCGATCTCGACGAGCAGCGCGAACAGTGTGTTGGCGGCGTGGAGACGCTCGCTGGGCACGAGGGTCGAGAGGGCGTCAGCGGCGTCCCGCGAGAACAGAGCGGCCTCGCTCGTCGCGAGGAAGACGTCTTCGTCACGCCGAAGCAGGCATGCTGGACGAGTGGTCACGTCGATCGGCTGACCATCCGGCCCAACCGTCGACAGCTCGCCCTCGATCGCCAGTGCGACGCCGACACTGAGACGGTCAACGGCGGCGGCCACCCGCTCTGCGTCCGGGACGTTGCCACCCTCAGATCGGAGCATCCACGGCCAGACCTGGAGCGCCAGACGCCAGCGCTTGGCGACGTCCTCCGAGCACGTCCCCACGGCGATGGGCTGCCATCGTTCGGTCACGTTCGATTGATCGAGCTCGACGATCCCGAGCCATCTGGCCGCCCTCACGAGCAGACTCGCGTCGAAGCTCCCGGGCGTCCACCAAGCGATGTCGTGACCGAACGCTTGTCGGAACTCGTGCCGACTCGTCCAGCGGGCATCCTCTGGAGCGACCCACCCCTTCGTCGTCAGCGCCGGGAGCGCCGTCGGCGCCGGGCCTCGCGCGGAGAACTGCTCGACCCGCATCACGAGCTGTCCGTAGAAGTGTGAGGCAGCCTCGGACGGCGGCTCGATCGACAGCTCGTGCCGAATGAGATCGACGATGAAGTCGGGGCTCAGGTCCTTCGCGACGCCAAGCACATCCCAGAGGAGGCCCGCATTGCGGTAGCGCGCGCTGAGGTGGCCAACGTATGGCCCGGCGTCGCGCGCGACGTCGCCCGTTACCGCCCGCGCTGGCGGCCACCAGGATCGGCCCTCGATCCCCACAGGGGGCGGGGCGTAGATGAGGCCAACGCGCCCGTTCCCGGTGAACTTCGGGCGCAGCCAGCGCAGCAAATCCTCCCGGTCGCTCGCGTCGGCTGCTTCTAGGCTCGCGGACAAGGTCTCGTAGCATGCGGCCGCTGCCCGCCGCACGACTGATGGGTCGAGCGTGTCCGATCGGTCTCGCAGGTCTTGCAGCGTCTCCACCACGCGCTCGTCGGGCGGGCGGGGACGGACCCCGAGGGCAAGCGCGACGGCCTCTGGCCCGACGCCGGGGGCGAGGATCAATGAGTCGTTCCCCCCGGTCGACAGCTTGTTCACAGCCGAGTTCAGGGCAAGCAGCGTGGGTGGCCGCAGAGATCGGTCCACGGCTGGCACCCAGTCCAGCTGGCTCAACTGCCCGAGCCATGACGCCATCGTCGCGGCCCCAGCGACATTCCACTGGTAGTAGTAGTAGACGGGCTGTG
The DNA here is from genome assembly GCA_021789355.1 of Chloroflexota bacterium. The sequence continues at coordinate 6,470 of JAJYJR010000016.1, forward strand.
CCACCGCCATGGGCGCCAGCCGATCCCAGTCAGCGGCGATCGACCCCCACAACGCACGCCCGCGGCGCTCCCGCTGTCGGCTAGACCATTCTGGCCAGCTCTCGATGAGCCACGCGACGTCGTCGCTCGTCCAGTCCTTCAGAAGCCCGTGCGGCCGGCCCAGCGCGGCGGTCGGCCAAGTCGCCCAACGTGCCTCGCCCCATCCCAGGCGGTGCACCAGGCCGCCCGCTGCCGGCTCGCCGCCGATGGAGGTGATCCGGGGGCCGAGCGGCGCGCCGAGGAACCGCAGGAACGCCTCGGGATCCATCTGCGCCCGCGTGCCGTGACGAACGCCCCGCACGCGCGGCACCGGGAGCGCACGTGCGTGAACGTCGTCGATCGTGGCGAGGGCGGGGCTTCCGGCGAGGGCGATGTCCATCTGCGCGCCGGGGTTCATAGAGCTCGGGACGTAGGCTGTCGCCAACGGGCGCGCGACCGCCCGTCGGGACCGGCCCGTCCCCTGCAGGACAGAGACCTTGATCTCGGCCCCCAGTTGCCGAGCGAGCTGGGTTTCGTCCATCCGGGCGCTCTTCCAGCGACGGTAATCGCTCACGTAACCGCGCCATCGGTGTCGGATGAACTCGACCATCCGCCGCAGCTGATCGCGCTGACCTTCGTCAAGCGCGTCGAGCGCGGCCAGCGCATTCATGCGAGGAAGGATCAGCGACACGACGACGTGGTACGGGCCCGCCTCTGGCGCAACGTGGAAGCGGTCGGAGGTGAGTAGGTCGCGAACGCGCGCCCGCGCGCGGTCGAGCTCCGACTCGTCGGATCGGCGTGCGGACTCGGGACGAGGCTCAAGGGCGTGATCGAGGAGCAGCACCTCGGTGGCGGTGAAGTACGAGTGGAGGTCCGCGAGCGATCCGGAGCGCGCGTACGCGACGAGGTAGCCGCGGAGGTCGACGGCTGGTGACGGCGCGATGCGCCCTCCTCCAGCGAGCGGCAAGCATGCGGTTCGCGACAGGACGTCCTTCTCCTGTGAGCCACCCAATCGCGCGACGGCATCGAGTGCCTTGAGCCACCACGTGCCAGGGCGCGATTCGGGCGCAAAGGCGTCGTCCGGAAGCCCAATGAGCCGCAACAGGTCGGACACGCCGATCTCGCGCGCGCCGAGTTCGCGAAGGACGGCGATGGCGCGAGTCCGATCGGGCGATTCGGGAGAGCCGAGCTGCGACGGCCGCACGTAGGAGATGTCCGCGCCCGTGGCGAGTTCGAGGTCGGCCTCCCGGAGAACCTGCCCGAGTGCCGGGTCCGACGGCCAGCAGCTGCGGCCTGGCGAGCGCCAGCCGGTGGTGGCCCTGACGAAGGGGGTGTGCTTGAGCGCGGTGACCGCGGCCTCGTGGGCTGTTCTCTGCAGCGGGCTCGTTACCTCGGCCGCCAGAGGCACGAGGTCCCACGGAACGCCGCCAGAGCGCGCCTCGCGAAGAATCGCGTTCCCGATCGCCGCGCCGACCTGCCCGAACAACCACCTGTTCCACGCGTTGTCGCGTGGCCTCTCGCGCCCTGGCGTCGGATCGAAGTCCGCCTGGACGAGCCACCGTAGCTCGGAGATCACGTCGAGCGGGAGAAAGCAGTGCAGCTGGGACGGCACGACAGGACGGCCGACCGGACGGGCGAGGACCACGATTGACGTGCTGCCAGGGTCTAGGTCGCGCCCTCGGCGCTGGATGCCTTCGGGAATCGGCGCGGTCGGGATCCGGTACCGGCGCCATGTCTGTGGTTCGCACCCGGGCCATGAGCCGCCGATCACGCACTCGTCCCAATCCTGATCGTGGCGCTCGTGGGAGACGAGTGGCGCTCGATAGAAGCGGCCGCGCATGCGCACGGACCGGCGATCGACGATCCGGATGGTCTCGAGCCGGGTGAGGGTGAGGAGGAGATGCAGGAACTCCGGCTGCGTCAGATCGCGCACGGCGGCGTCGAGACGTGCGCGATCCTTGACGCGCACAGGAAGAACGAACCGCGCGCCTCGTGGCCGGCGCAGTGGCGCCGCCCCCAAAGGCTCCGGGTAGATCTTGTCGTGAATGCGGAACGCGTACGGTCCCGAGACGACCTCGGGGACGTCCGTGATCATGTACACGGACTTGAACCCGATCCCGAAGAATCCGATCTTGTTCTTCTTCGGGCTGTGTCCGGCCGAGCAGATGCCCCACACGTCGAGCAGCGAGAAGGCGTCCCCATCGTTGCTCACGGTCACGCGGTCGTCATCGAAGACGAACGTGATCCGGCGTGCGCCCGCATCCTCGGCGTTCTGGATCAGCTCGAGGGCCCAATGGATCTCGCGGCCGTACAAGTCCTCGGACGCGATATCAAGGGCCGGCTTCAGATCTGGGCTCGCCCGGAAAGGCTCCTTGAAGTCCCGGATGGCACCGATGAAGGCATCGTTCCACCCGGGCTGTTGCTCGTCCACGACCGAGGGAGTCTCGCGCGCCGCCAGCCGCTGAACGATATCGTCAGCAAAGGGTCGCGGATTGGGGACCGGCGCCTCGATCCCCGCCTCGGCCGTCAACTCCGGCGCCCGCGATCGGCAGCTCGACCTCGGCGGTGAGGCGCGGGCGAGCGGGATTCGCGGTAATACCCCCGTTGGTCATAGCAGCCCGCGCGCGGGGCGACAGGACTCGCGACGCCGAGCCGTCCTTCCCGCGAGAAGCTCTGACGACGCATCCCGCCTCCCTGTCCGCGTCGCATCTCATTGTAAGTTGGCGGCGAGTGGCACATGGATGCCTGATCACACGATTCGCCCCTTGCCGCATGCAGGCAGTTGCTGCGCCGGTCGCGTCCCGTTGGGACTCGCGGCTCGGACCCGAACGGGGCGAGAGCCAGCCGACAATGCCACCGCCCGCACGGACCGAGGCTGGGGTGGCAGGCGTGGGCGAGCCGTCGCCGGCCGAGAAGTTGGCGCGGCCACGAGAAACCTTCCCGTACGATGCGCCTTGCCGAGCCGCGGGGGCTGCACTCGACCGCGCGGCGCTCGACGGCAGAGCACCACCTGGCCAACGCTCGGTCCAGCGTGCGTGCCGGGGACGACCGGTCGGGTCGAACGGATACACAGCTACTGACTCAGGTGTTTCGCGGCCCAGTCCTCAATCCTTGAGTTCCGGGCAGCAATGAACTCGAGTACGCGTCCGCGGTAGCGGAGATAGGTTTCCAAGTCACTGGGGGCGCCTGAACCGTTGAAGTCGTCGAACGCCGTGAAGAACCGTACCCTTCCTCGCTCTGCGACGAGATCCTGGAGCAGGAAGAAGGCCACGTAGCCGTCGAAATCGACGAACAGATCGAAGAACGCTGCGTAGGTCTCGATCACCTGCCGGAGCGGGCTGTCGCCCGCCTCGTGAGGATCCCGCTGGCCACGGTAGTAGCGCCGAATGCACTCGAGGGTCAGGTCCATGCGGTCGGCGATCCTGCGGTTCCAGCCCTTCGCCTGATTCATCGTGGCTCCGCCGACCTGGACCGCTGGCCACACGATCCTGCCGCCGATGGTCGAAACGGAATGGCTGAAAGCGCGGCTCTCAGCCTCCGGGATCTGATGGATGATTTCTGCGATCCGCTTGCGCTTCCATTGAGTGAATGTGTTCACGATGTAGTCGCTCGAGAGCGCGTTTGACATCGGGGATGCGCTGACCGCACCGCGACCCGATCGGTCACGCACACGCGTGCCCGCCTCGATCAGGGCGAACTCGGTTCCGTCCGGGAGCGGCTTACTCCACAGCAGACGGTGGTAGGAGCGGAGCGTCGCGCTGTGCGTATCGGGATCCCTGCCCCCGGCATCGGACGTGAAGTCGATCGTGGTATCGATGCGGCCGGTGCGGTCCACTATCAGTGCCGCATCGGCTGGTCTGTTCACCGGGCTGGATGACGCGTACGAGTCCGAGGCCGGTGAGTGACGGCGCTGCGTGCCGCAGTGCCGCGGGTCCCGTCAGGCGTGGCCTGCAGCTCGCAGACGCCAGATGGATCGGCTCCATAAGCAGGTCGTGTTGCGCATCGGGTTCGTGGCCTCCGAACGGTCGGATCCGAACCAGCCGCCAACGACCCGCCCATCTCTTGCTGGTGCTGAGCATCCACCCGGCTCAACGTCCCACTCAATCCCGCCTGAACTGCGCCCGTCGTCACTCCGAGCCGCCGACGACCTCGGCCGCCTGCCCCTCACTGATCTCGCCGCCCGGGGGAGTGTCCGACTGCTCCTCATCGAGCTCGATTGCGGCCTCCCGCCATCGCGCTGCCGTCGCGACCGACATCGTGTAGAACGCTTGTGGAGTGCCATCGGCTGCCCACTTCGCGACGAAGGGCCAGTTCCGTCGACCAAACCGGTTCTTCACGACCATGGTGAGGCCGGCGAGCTGTCCCCTCCCGGCTGCACGGGAGATCCCCGCGCTCTCGATGATCTCGGTCAGGCTGACGTTGGCATCAGGTCGCTCAGCGCATAGATCCAGAGTGGTGCGGGTCGTGAGGTTCGCGATCTGACCGAGGGCGACGAGGTCAGCAGTCGTCCACTGTACCGATGGCAAGCTGTTGGTCGGGACCTCCGCGATCGGAGTCCCCGGAGCGACGATGGGGAGCTCAGGCAGCGGGAACAGCCGTGAGAACGTGACGAACACTTGGCCGTCGGCAGTCCGGTAGGGCTGAAACCGAACGAGAGCGATGTCGACTCCCTGCTTCTTCAGCCACACCACGGATGAGATGACGACCGGGCTGAACCCCTGAGCGACCACGACGACGCGCGTCTCACTCAATGTCTCTTCACCTAGCGTCGGCGCGTGCGCCTGAAGCGCCTCGGTCGCCTCGTCCACCGTCATGGCTATGCCTCGCCGAGTCCTAAAGGCGGCGTGGGCCGACGCGAGGGTCTTCAGGGTGAAGCGGCTGGCCATCGCGGCGTACTTCACGGCCTGCATTTCGACCGTATCTGGTGCGATGCCGCGCTTGAGCTCGGCAACGACCAGATGGCCATCTGGATCGAGTCCCAGGACATCCAGCCGGTCCTTCTGCGCGCCGCCAGCAGCGACGAAACCGTCGTACTCGACGGTAGTGATCATCACGCCGTCGCCAAGGATCTCGGGATGGGCGACCACCCACTCCTGAAGGTGCGTCCGCTCCAGGAGTCCGGCGATCTGGAGTGACGTAACAGGGACCCGCTCAGCCTGGTGACCTCCCTTGGCCACCGCGAGGAGCATCTCTCCGCTGTCCATCCAACCCTCCGACCCTGAGACGCGTAGAAGTGCCGATACCGTCCGAGTTCTGAGCCTATGACGCCATCGGTCAAGCGTTGCCTGGCGTTGCGTGGCGGTCCGTAATCGAGCCGCTGTCCGAGGTCACGCGGCGCCGCCGTCTCCCTCATCCCAATCCGGCCCTGGTGGCTGCTGTGCATGTCAGACAGGCCACCCCCCGAACGACCGATCCCCCGCCTACGTCCGCTCGCCATCATGCGCGGCGGGTTGAAGCTCGTCAGGATCGATACTCGCCCTGAGCTTGTTGAGCGGGCTACCCCAGCCGATGAGCCCAAGCCACTGCATTCGGCCGACGACAACGCCCGGCGCGATGCCCAACTCGTGAGCCAGCTCCGCGATCTCACCCTGCGACTCGATGCCTCGAACTCGCTGCTCGAGGGCGCGCGGGATGAGGATGTCCGCGGCGAACTGGTCTGCCTCGCGCTCCTCCGCGCTTTCCTTCTCCTCCGCGGCACCATGTTGGCCGCGCTCTTCATCGACGAACGTCTGCCGCTTGCCATGCAGCAGCACGTGGCCCGCTTCATGGAACAGGGCGAACCAGAACCGATCGTCTGCCTTGTAGCGAAGCGAGAGCGCGATGAACGCCTTGTTAGTCCCGATCCACCGTGTGGCGCCGCTCGCACGACATCCCTTGACTTCTTCGACTATCACGAGAGCCACACCAGCGCCGGCAAGCCGGTCCCGGATACGCGCGATCAGGCCGTTCGTGATCCGCTCACCGGCCCAGCCTCGGATCTCCCGCGCTGCCTCCTTGAACGCCGCGCGATCGAACGGCGCGCACGACACGTCGAACGCGCGCAGCTCGGCCAGTCGGAGCCAGGTGGCGGTTGCGTAGGGGTTCGCCTGAAAGGCAGACGAGCGACGAAAGGCAGCGTCAGGGTGCTGCCACAGCGTGTCCCACGCGTGCCGGTTCGCGACCGCGAATAGGCGGAGAAGACTCTCGAACTGCGCGCCCGGATCCCGGCTGTCAGGGATGACCCGCCGTGCGATCAGGTGGCGTACAGGCATCGCCCGAAGCCACGCTCGGTCCTGGTCCGTCAGCACACGACGTGTACCCAGGCGCTTCATCGTCGCTTGGTAGTTGGCCTCGAGGCCGTTCCAGATCTGCGCCGGAACCTTCGTCACCAGCTCTATGGCGATCGCGGTATCGGCGGTGATCGGCGCTTCACCCTGGATGATCTGATTGACGTGTTTCGTCGATAGGTCCGCCCGGCGTGCAAAGTCCGCCTGGCTCATGCCCTGTCGCTCCAGCGTCTCGCGAAGGGTCGCCCCCGGTGGCACCGCATAGTCCGGGCGGAACGGGACGAGGCCTAGCCCATCCTCCACGTCGTCCTCCTCATCGCTTCGCCGGCTCCGCTTGTTCAACGCCAACCACGAGCACTGCCTGCACTTGCGGAAGCGGAGGATCCGACATCGCGTCGACGTACGGCTGGACCATGATGGTCAGGCCGGGATCGACGCGCACCGCCACGCACTCGGTGTCGCCGTGGCGCCGGAACGCGCACTCGAGGGCCGGAAGCCTCATCAGGTCTCCGAGCGACGGCGACCCGGCGATCTCGTGCAGGCGCTGCCCTACGAGCCTGCCCCGGACACGGCCGAACGCACGGTCCAGCGCTCGAGCGCTCTGGCACAGCGCGGCCAGCTCCTCCCCCAATATCAGGACATTCACGCCGGAGGCTCGCGAAGTTCCATGTACGTCCGAAGTATACGGATCCTTCGCACCCCCGCACGCGCTCCCCGCCGCGGAGGGTGGGCGTCAGGCGCGGCGGCTCCGGAGGTCACGCACACGCTTGATGAGGGTCTCCCGGGTCACGCAATCGCAATCGCCTCGTGCTCGCCGCACCTCGACTGTTCGCCAGGTCGGTCCTGCCAGTGCGTCGTATTGCACGAAGTTCGCGGCCGGCTCGACGCCTGTCGCGTCCGCGACGAGACGTCCGACGACGAGCGCGGAGGCGGACAGCGCGACGAACGGCACGGCAGGCTGGTAGCCCTCATCGGGAAGCGCAGAAAGCCCGAGCGAGCTGGCGAGGCCGCACACGGGCTTGCCCACCTGAGGGCGGAGCACGGTCCGTTTCCCGTCGGGAACAGCGACGAGATCTGCCTCCGACAGGATGTGCTCGCCCTGGACCAGCAGCTCGCGCGGAAGGCCCGTCAGTGCCGCGAGATCAGCCCCAACCTCCGCGCTGGGAACGTCGCGTTCCGGGAGGAAGCAGCCGAGACACGGCTGCCCTGCGCCGTGCACCGCGTGCAGGCCGACCATCGTGTCCCCGGTCGCGCCGTCGAACAGCGCGTCCGGCCACAGCCGCTGCGCCTCGCGGCGCACCTGCGCCTTGTCGAGTCCCGTGAGGAGCGTCGACGGCCATGGCACCTCGCCGTCGTCGATGAGGGCGGGCAGATCGGCGGCAGCGATGTGGTGGCTACGCGTCGTGAACCGCGTGAGGGCCCGCGCCACGACCGACGTCTTCCAGGGGTGTTCGCGTCCGTCCTCCGCGCCGCCCAGCGAGTACGTCGCCACGTTCTCGTCCCCGTACCGCTGCGGATCCACGAGATCTGCCTCGCCCTCCAGCGGCAACTCGGAGATGATGAGCGCCGAGCCGGTCCCGATCGCGCCGAGCCCGACGAGCATGGCGCGGATCTGCCAGCGTTCCGGGAGCGGTGGCGCGGAAGCGGGATCCGAGGTGAGCGTGACGGGGCAGAACGCGGTTCGGGCGCTGCGTCGCCCCCGGGAGCCGACGACGCCCGCCGCAGCCTTGAACGCTTCCGCGGCGAGTGCGCACGCGCAGAGAACGCTCCCGAGCGCGCTTGACCCGGCCGTTTGCCGGAGGGCTGGACCGCGGGTGTCCAAGATGTAGCCGTGGCGCTCCGGGATGGCACGCAGGTCGCCTTCCGATGCGTGCCCCGCGAGACGGATCCGGCAGTCGGATTCGCCTGCAAGTCGCACGCCGAGCGGCCGGCTCGGATCGATCTCCGCCACGCGGTCCGCGAAACGATCGATTACCCGGCGTTCAAGGCCGCCGGGGTCGAGCACGACCGTGCCCGGCATCCGGCGCAGCACCCTCAGGAGCGTGTCGGCCGCAAGCTCGACGCCAGGCACGGTCGGATCGAGACCGACCGACACCGAGGCGGACTCGAGTCGGGCCTCGAGCGCGCTCTCTGGGCGGCCTGTGATCGCGCTGCCCAGCCGCAGGATCCGCGAGTGATCAGCCAACCAGACCCCCTTCGTCGAGCACCAGGATCTGGACGGGTGTGACCGCGACGCCGGCTGGCGACGACACTCGCCAGCGGCTGCCGTCGAAGCGCCACCACCCCCAGCGGCTCGGCTCCGGGGATGCGGTCGCGGCGAACGGGATCACCCCGCTCGTGAACCCACGCACGGTCAGCGTGAACCGCTCGTCCGTCTCGGACATGAAGGCCTCGCGCCGATGGGAATGCAGCTGAGCCAACACCTGCCGACCCTCACGGTCCGCCCGCTCGAAGAGGTGACCCAGCGCACGCGCACTGATGACAAGATGGTCCGCGTGGCGGGTGATCCCGCGCCGACCCAACAGCGCTATGGTGTCCACCATGCCATCGGCGGTCAGGGGCCCGAGCAGGAACGCTCCGGATTCCACGCCGCACGCGCCGTACCGGCGGGCGTCCTCGACGATCGCATCGACGCCGCGCGCGGGCAACACAAGACGCCTCATCGTGCCCGGCCCCCATACGACCGATCCAGGTGTCCCTGAAGGATCGTCGCGACCCACAGGAACGGGTTCCCCCGGGTGGGCCACGGCTGCTGGGTCACCCACTCGGGATGCGTCCGATAGCCCTCTTCGGTGAAGGCGGCGCAGATGTCGAAGCTGCCAGGACGGTACCCGGGCACGTTCGGCCACGCCTGCACGGTGTTGAGGGCGCCGCGGACCGCCGTCGCGAACCTAATCGACGGAGGCGACCACGGGTAGCTCCGCCACGCCACACGCGCGTAGTAGCGCTCCTGCGGCGCGGACGGCGGCCGCATTGTCAGCCAGTACACCCCGGGCTCGTCGCCTGATTCGATGGGCCGCGCGCCCTCCGGCCAGCCCGGGGTCAGCGATCCCTCGTTCTCGTCGAGGAACGCCGCCACCGCCGCGGCGTCCTCGACGAGCCGCAGTTCGCTCTCGACATCCATCTACGCGTCCGTCGACCCGTTCACGATCTCGCGCACGAGCGTGAACTTCACGGCATGCGCGTGGCCGGCCACCTCGGCGAGGGTCTCGGTCCCCGGCGCCTCGCGGCCCTCGTGGGTCAGGTAGAACCGCAGGGCCGGGTCCTCCATCACCTCGAAGTACTGCATCGCTGCGGTGCGGACCACATCCACGGCCGTTTCGGGGGGGTAGCCACCGCGAAACGGCTCCTTCCCCAGCGGGAACGTCACAGTGACCCCTATCTCGGTGCGGGACTGCTGCTCAAGCTCGTCATGCGGAACGTTCGTCTCGGTCACCTTCGGCCTCCGACGGAGCTTCGTCACGGCCTGGTCGGCCGGTCGGGCCACCGCGGCCCAGCACGAAGGAAACTACCATATACCTGCGAGGTGTACAACAATCGCATATACCTATCCGGTGTAGGTATTCTGGCAGGCCGTCCAGGCTGCCCGGCAGGGTCACTTCATCGGCGGCCGTTCGGCTGCGGGCACCGGAGACGTGCGCTGGTGCGCCGCGCTTCAGTGCACCGGGGAACCGGCGGATCCGGTCACGGATCTTCGGGCGCATCCTCGTCGGGTTCCTCGCGTCGCACGAGCCTGCCGTACTTCAATCCTGGCATCGGCCCTCGACTGCGCTCATGGCGCCGCGCTCTCCCTCGGGCCTCCGTCGGACGCCCCCGTCGCCCTCGTGGCCGCGACCGGGCCTGTCGAGAGATGCGCGGGGCGCCATTCGCCGGTGCGGAGCTCGCTCCGCCCGGGGCTGGACCGAGTGCCCGTGGCGACCACGGCCGTCCTCGGGAGGTTTCGGCGCGGGGTGTCGCCAACGGGGTAGCCCCGCGTAGTAGTCGGGGTATGCGTCGCCGGATAGAGCGGCTTTCGCGATGCGCCGCAGGCCGAGACGCCGTGCGTGCACGTACCCTGAGTCCGGCACCCGCGAACGCGCGAAGACTTCCTCGATCCTGATGTCGGCGTCGGCGTCGCGCGTGGTCCGCAGCTCGGCGGCCGCGTGCTCGATCGCCTGGCGCCACAGCGCGAGCCGAGCCCGCGCATGACGCACCGTCTTAATCGAAAGTCGTGGGTCGCCATGCTCGTAGTCGAAGGAGCAGATGATCCGGTCGCCAAGGAAGCGCGACCCGCACCATGCGCAGTACGTCTCCCAGCGCCCGTTGCGAGCGCCGTTGCGCCGGATGAACTCAGCCGGGGCGCGACATGCCCGATTGAGGCACGTCGTCGGCTCGCCGCGGCGCGGCTCGGGCAGGACCTCGGCGAGGCGGGTCGGCGGGAGGTTGCGCGCAAGGAGGAGCGACACGATCGCGGCAACCGAGTCGGGGCCACCGTCCGGGTGGCGGCGCACCGGCCGATGGATCGCCGCCTCGTAGCCGCCATTCCAGCGGCCCGGCGCGTCGAGCGTTTGGATCCGCTCGGCAGCCTTGCGGAGCTGCGGCGGCAGCTCGGAGAAGATCCAGCGGTAGGCGGCGATTGAGGGCAGCCTGCGAGCTCGCCGGCCTGCATGTCGCTCGGCGAAGCCGGCCCCACGCTGGGACAACAGGATGTGACTTTCGCGAAGTGGGATATTGGCGAATCGCGAAATCAGCGGCCGGCGGCCACCAGAGGGGGCTGTGTGGTCGGGGCGGCGGGGCTCGAACCCGCAACCTCGTGCTCCCAAAGCACGTGCGCTACCGTTGCGCCACACCCCGTTCCGGCGAGACTATCCCACATTCCGTCGGTGACGGACAGGCGGATCGAGTGGGGAGGGGCATCGACGGGCCCGGCGCACGCGAACCGCACCGGATCGGCTACGGTAGGGACGGGTCCGGGCGTCCCGGCATCCGACCGGCAGTGCCGAGCACATCGCCGGCGTCCAGTCCCCGATCGGACCCACCGACCCGGTTGGTAACGGAATCGATTCCGGAACACAACGGGGGCCGGTTGCCCGGCACCGACGACGACCCGTACGGTTGAGGCCGATGCATCCCGAGTCCGACGCGTCCCGACAGCCGGTTGCGCCCGCCCCGACCCCCGATGAACCGGCGATCGCCGTGGCCGTACCGCGCCGTTCGGCCGTCTCCGTGGCGAGGCGCGGGATCGCGCGCGGGCAGTGGCTCATCACCGCCCTGTTCCTCGTGGTCGTGGTGTACGCGGCGTCCCAGGTCACCTCGCCGGCCGCGGTGGGTCTGCGCCTGGCCGACCTCAGGTGGGGCTGGCTCGCGGTCGCCGTCGGCGCGCAGCTCGTCATGTTCGGGCTGTTCGGCGCGATGTATCGCCACGCGTTCCACGCGGTGGGCGTGCCGGCCGGCGCGCGCCGCATGGTGTCCGTCCTGTTCGCGTCGATCTTCGTCAAGACCGTCGTCCCACTGGCGGGCGCATCGTCGATGGCCGTCTTCGTGGACGACGCGGATTCGCGGGGGCAGTCAGGGGCACGGGCAGCCGCCGGGACGATCGCCGTCACCGCCATCGACCTCACCGTCGCGCTCCCCGTGATCGCATTCGGTGCCGCGGTCCTCGCCGTGCGCGGCAGGCTGCAGCCGTACGACGTTGCCGGGATCGCGCTGTATGCCGGTTTCGTCGCCTTCCTGATCGTGGGGCTCGGGCTCTCGGGGCGCCATCCGACGGCGGTCGCCTGGGTCCTGACCCCCGCGCGCGCCGCGGTCAACGCCGTCGGCCGAGCGTTCCGCCGGCCGGAGGTGCTCTCGGCGGCGTGGGTGCAGCGCCAGGCGGAGCAGTTCGCCGCGGCCGCGGCCGCGATCCCGCACCACCGTCGCGACGTCGCCCTGGCCGCCGCCTACAGCGGCCTGCGGCAGATCGTCAGCGGCGTCGGCCTCTTCGCCCTGTTCCTCGCCCTCGG
>JAJYJR010000016.1:18834-25702 GCA_021789355.1 Chloroflexota bacterium
CCCTCGATGATCGCCACGAACGCGCGTTCCGGCAGGCGATCGACGATGCGCTTCCCGAGGGCCGACCCGACGATCATGATCGGCCCGAGGGCGATGCCGATCTCCAGCGAGCGGAGCGTGAGCACGGACGCCTGGCCGTACGCGACCAGCTTGGTGACGTGCATCACGACGGTGGCGAGCGCCTCGGTCCCGATGTACGAGCCCTTCACCAGGCCGTAGGCGAGGAAGAACGGCGCCATCAGCGGCCCGACGCTGCCCAGGAGCGCCGACAGGAAACTGAAGACGGCGCCGACCAGGACGAATCCCCGCAGCGGGGGCCGGCGCGGCGGGCCGGGCCGCAGGTGGCGCCACGCCACGGTGAGCAGCAGGAACACGCCGAGCAGGCGCGTCAGCGGGGACAGCGGCGCGGCGGCGAACAGGAGGCCCCCGACGAACGCCAGCGGCACGGCCCCGATCGCGAACCAGCCGACCACGCGCAGGTCGAGCTCGTGCCGGTTGAACCAGACGCGGCTGGCGTTCCCGATCAGCTGGGCGACGGTCAGGATCGGGATCGCGTCACGGACCCCGAAGGCCGCGACCAGCACGGGCAGCAGGACGGCGGCTCCGCCGAACCCGGCGACCGCCGCGAGCGTCGCCGCGACGAACGCGGTGACGATGACGAGGACGATCTCGGCGCTCAAAATCCCCGGTCCACGAGCACCCGGCGCATCTCGCGCGCCGCGGCGGCCCGATGGGAGACGCGGTTCTTCTCCTCGGCCGCGTACAGCCCGACGGTGCGCCCGCCGGGCTCCTCCCACGCCGGCTCGAAGATCGGGTCGTAGCCGAAGCCGTTGGTCCCTCGCGGCCCCTGCGCGATGCGGCCCTCGAACGTCCCCCGGCGCACGACGACCGGGACGGGCTCGGCCGCCGACGCGCGCGCGGTCCGGCCGGCCGCCTCGCCCCGCTGCGACCCGGACGCCTCACCGTCGGCCCCCGGATCGATCAGCGCCAGCACGCAGCGGTACCGGGCGGTCCGTCGGTCCGGCGGCAGGCCTTCCAGGGCGCCCAGCAGCTTGACGTTGTTCTCCTCGTCGGTCGCTTCCGGACCTGCATAGCGACGGGTGTGGACGCCGGGCCGCCCGCCGAGCGCGTCGACCTCCAGCCCCGAGTCGTCGGCGAGGGTCGGCAGGCCAGTCCGCTCCGCATAGAAGCGCGCCTTGAACGTCGCGTTCTCGTCGAAGGTCGCGCCGTCCTCCGGCGCCTCGTCGGTCACGCCGATGTCGTCGAGGGAGAGCAGCCGGGTGTGCGGCAGGTCGAGCAGGTCCCGCAACTCGCCGAGCTTGTGCCTCGAGCGCGTCGCGACCACGAGCACGCGGCGGCCGGCGCCGTCGGTGGCACCGTCGCCGGCGGCGGCCTCCGCACCGACCGACGGCGGCACCGCGCCTGCGCCGGACGGGGCGTCCCCGGCGGGCATGCCGGCTTCGCCGCTCACCGGCGCGCCCGGGCGAGCGCCTCCGCCTGGGCCTCGAAGAGCGTGCGCAGCCCCTCGTCCGCCAGCGCGAGCAGCGTCGCCATCGAGGCACGATCGAACGGCTTGCCCTCCGCCGTACCCTGCAGCTCGACGTACGTGCCGGCGTCCGTGCCCACCACGTTGAAGTCGACCTCTGCGCTCGAGTCCTCCTCGTAGTCGAGGTCGAGCACCGGGCGTCCCTCCACGATGCCGACGCTGACTGCGGCGACCCGGCTGGTCATCGCCGCCTCGCGCCCCGCGCTCCGCAGGGCCAGCGCCAGCGCGACGTAGCCCCCCGTGATCGACGCCGTGCGCGTGCCGCCGTCGGCCTGGAGCACGTCGCAGTCGATCGAGATGCTCCGCTCGCCGAGCCTGGCCAGGTCCACGACGCCCCGGAGCGACCGCCCGATCAGCCGCTGGATCTCCTGCGTCCGTCCGCCCTGCCTGCCTCGGACCGCCTCGCGCGGCGTGCGCTCCGAGGTGGCGCGCGGCAGCATCGAGTACTCGGCCGTCACCCAGCCGAGGCCCTTGCCCCGCAGGTGCGGCGCAGTGCGCTCCTCGACGGTGGCGGCGCAGAGGACGTGCGTGTCGCCGACGCGGATCAGGCACGACCCCTCCGCCCACTTCTGGACGCCGATCTCGATCGAGACCGGGCGCAGCTGGCCCGGAAGCCGTCCGTCGTGCCGCTGGGGTGCCGCGCCGATGCTCATGAATCCTCCTCCGTCCCCGAGCGTCCGTTGCCCGCGCCCGGCCCCGCCGATCGCTCGACGGCCTTCGCCTGGTCCCAGAGCTCGTCGAGCTCTTCGAACGTCATCGCGTCGAGGGCCCGGCCGCGCTCCTGCGCGAACCGCTCGACCAGCGCGAATCGTCGCGCAAACTTGGCATTCCCGGCGCGCAGAGCCGATTCGGCGTCGATCCCGAGCTTCCGGCCGAGGTTCACGAGCACGAGCAGGAGGTCCCCGAACTCCTCGGCCCGGTGCGCGTCGTCCTGCGCCTCGAGCAGCTCGACCGCCTCCTCCTCGAGCTTCTCGATGACGCCCTCCACGTCGGGCCAGTCGTAGCCGAGCGCGGCGGCGCGCTCCTGCATCTCGCGCGAGTAGGCGAGGGCCGGCAGCGACCGCGCGAGCCCGGCGAAGGCGGCCGGGAGCGTGGGCACCTCGCGCGCCGCCGTCGTGCCGGGCCGATCGGGGGATCCGTCCGGGGACGCCTTGCCCGGCGCCGCACCCGCGTCCGTCTCCGCCGTCGAGGCCGTCGAGGCCGCGCGCTCGGCACGCTCGGCGGCCTTGATGCGCTCCCAGTTCTGGATCACGTCGGTCGCGGTGCGCGCCTCCGCGTCGCCGAACACGTGCGGGTGCCGCCGCACGATCTTGGCGCCGATGTGGCGGTACACGTCGTCGAGGTCGAAGAGCCCCTCCTCGGCGCCGAGCTGCGCGTGCAGCACGATCTGGAGGAGCAGGTCGCCGAGCTCCTCGGCAAGCGACTCCGACGCGCCGTGCTCGAGCGCGTCGTAGACCTCGTACGCCTCCTCGATGAGGAACGGCCGCAGCGACTGGTGGTCCTGCTCGCGATCCCACGGGCACCCTCCCGGCGCCCGCAACCGCGCGGTGATCCAGGGGAGCCCGTGCGGGCTGGCGACGTTCGCGAGCGGGTCGAGGGCCGGCAGCAGGTGCGCCCCGCCGGCGAGGGCCGCGGGATCGAGCGACCCGACGGTCGTGTCGGCCGCACCGGCGAGGCCGAGGACCGGGTGCCCGGCCGGGTAGAGCGCGGCGATGACGTCGACGGACGAGGCCCCGTGCGCGCCGCGCCCGGGGAGGACGGTGGGCCGGAATCCGTCCGATCCATCGTCGCCGGCCGCCGGTTCGCCCGCATCCCGATCGGCCACCGTGTCGCGCGCGTCCGACGGCCCGGCCGCCGGATCGTCGGCGAGCACCAGCAGCGGCCACGACGGGTCGAACGCACGTCCCGCCAGCGCGGATGCCCCGACGACCTGGAGCCCATCGGCGAGCCGGAGCCCGTACCGGCTCTCGGCCTCCGCCAGCATCGCGTCGATCATGGCCCGGCAGCACCCCTCAGCTCTTCGTCGTTCCGTCGCTTCGCCGCCGGTCGCCGGTCCCGTCCGGGCGAGTCGCCGGCTCGTCCGTCCGCCCCGACCGCTGCGCCGCACCCCGGCCGTGGCACGGCCCCCGACCGTGATACGGCACCCGACCGCGGCCCGGCACCCGGCAGCCGCACGGTACAGGATGACGCGATCGCCGCCGTCCGTCCCGAGCGGGTCGGGCCGCCTACCGCTCTGCCGGGCGGGGGACGAGCCGTTCGGCCAGTTCGAGCAGCGGCCGGACCTGCACGTCCCAGCGGTAGCGGTCGCGGTACAGCGCGAGCGCCCGCTCCCGGCGCGCCGCACGCGCCTCCGGCGGCGCGTCCAGCACCCGGCGCAGCGCACGGGCGAGGTCGTCGGGATCGGCCGGATCCGCGACGGCGCCCAGGTCGTCCGCCTCCACGATCCCGCGCATGACCCGGAGGTCGCGCCCCACCACGAGCGGCACGCCCGCCGTCAGCCCCTCCCAGAACTTGTTCGGGGTCGAGAGCCGCTGGTTGAGGGAGTCGCCCGGGACCGCGATCAGCACCGCGTCGGCGCCGGCCGCCCAGCGCGGCACCTCGTCCGGGTGGACCGGCGGCAGGGTGACGTGCCGCCCGGCGAACGCGGGATCCGCGTCTCTCGCGCGCAGGCGTTCGAACCACGGGCCGAAGCCCATGGCGACGAAGGCGGCGTCCGGGAGCCGCCGCACGGCCTCGCCCGATTCCAGCAGGCCGCGATCCGCGCCCAGGATGCCGAGGAACAGGACGAGGCGGGTCGTCGGCGGCAGGCCGCTCGCCCGGCGCAGCTCCTCTGGCCTGGCTTCCGGCGGCGGCGACCAGGGCGGGCAGTTGCGCACCACGACCGGATCCTGCCGCAGCCCCCAGCGACGGCGCAGCTCGGCCGCGATCGCCTCGTTCACCGTCGCGATGCCGTCGGCCCGGCGGACCAGGGCGAGCTCGCGGCCCGCGTAGAGGCGCCGCAGCGGGCGCGGCATCGTCGCGTACGCGTTGCCCTCGAGGAAGAGGTCGATGACGTCGTAGACGACCCGGGCAGCCCGCTTCCGTCCGGCTGCCTGCTCCCGTCCGGCTGCCTGCTCTCGTCCGGCTGCGTCCTCCCGGCCGCCGGCGTCCCGGGCATCGCGCGCCAGCTCGGTCGCCGCGACCAGCGCCGCCAGCCCGCAGGCGTGGTACAGGTCGGCGGGCGGCAGCGTCCGGCGGAGGCCCTCGGCCCACGCGCGGGCGGGAAGCGGCCAGCGCAGCACGCCCAGCACGCGGCGAGGCGTGGGCGTGCGAATGCGCGCGAGGAGGCCGATGCGGGTGACCCGCGCCGCGGCCCGGCCCGCGCGGGCGAGTGCCCCGTCGGTCCGGGCGACGATGGCACGGCCGGTCCCGTCGCGAGGCTCCACGAAGGGCGCGAGCGGGCCGGCGGGGTGGACGCGCACGATCCGGACCGTGCCGTCGCGCTCCTCGTCGGGCAGCCCGGCCCGGGCGGTGCCGGCGATCAGGACCTCCCAGCCTGCCGCCTCCAGCGAGCGGGCGATCCGCAGCGCCCGGGAGTAGGGGGCGACGGGATTGTGGACGAGCACGATCGCGCGGCGCTGCCCGGTCATCCAGGCGAGTGTAGTGGGCGGCGGCGGCCGGGGAAGCGCGGCGAGGCGGCGGGGCCCTACACTCCGCGCCATGCCCCCGCTTCGCGTCCTGGTCGTGGCGCGCTGGTATCCCGCGATCGACGATCCCGTCCGCGGCTCGTTCGTGGCGGACCAGGTCGACGCGCTCGCCGCGACCGGCGCGGTCGCGCCCGTCGTCGCCTCGTTCGAGTTCGCGCGGCTCAACCGCGTGGCGGAGCGCCGCGAACCCGAGCGAGATGCGATCCACCGGCGCGTCGCGAGCGCCGCCGAGCGGCCCGACGCGCTGACGCCGGGCGGACTGCCGGCCGCGACCGGCACCTGGCGGCACCTGGCCGCCGTCCCCGTCGCCCGGCTCCCCGTCGCCTCGGGACCGGAGGACGGTCCCGCACAGGAGGGCGACGATCACCTCGCCGCGTTCCTCCCCTTCGTGGAGAGTCTCGTCCTCCGGGCCGGACCCCGTGGCCGGCCGGTGGACCTCGTGCATGCGCACACCGGGTTCCCGGACGGCGAGATGGCGGCTGCCGCGGCACGCCGCCTGGGCGTCCCCTTCGTGGTCACGGAGCACGCCTCGCGAACGGCCGCGCTGCTGCGCGACCCCGACGTCCGCCGCCGGTACGCCGCTGTCCTCGGCGCCGCGGCGCGCATCCTGGTCGTCTCCGGGGCCCTGGGCGCCGAGATCCGGGCCGCCCTGCCGGAGCTCGCCGGCATCCTCGACGAGCGCCTCGCCGTGGTCCCCAACGCCGTGCCGGTCGAGCTGTTCCGCGCCGCGCCGCGCCGCGAGCGACGGGCCGGGGAGCTCCTGTACGTGGGCACGCGGAAGCCCGACAAAGGGATCGCGACCCTGCTCGAGGCGTTCTCGCTCGCTCGCGCCCGGCGGCCCGACCTGACCCTGCGGCTCGTGGGCCAGTCGCCGACGCCGGGGGACGAGGCCGCGTGGCTGGCCCGCGCGGCCGGCCTCGGCGTGACCGACGCCGTCTCGTTCGAGCCGGCGACCGACCGGGCGGGCGTTGCGGCGGCGATGGCGCGGGCCGACCTGTTCGTGCACGCGAGCCGGCACGAGACGTTCGGGGTCGTCCTCGCGGAGGCGCTCGCCTCCGGCCTGCCCGTCGTCGCCACGCGGTCCGGCGGCGGCGAGGAGATCCTCGGGCCGGATCCGGCAGTGCGGGGCGCGCTGGTCGACGTGGACGATGCGGTCGTGATGGCAGACGCGATCCTCGCGACGCTCGCCCGGCGGGACGAGCTGGACCCCCTCGCGCTCCGCGCGGATGCGCAGGCGCGCTTCGGCGCGGAAGGGATCGCCGCACGCCTCCGCGGCATCTACGAGGAGGCCTGCGGGGCGACGGACGCGGTGACGGCGGACGCCGGCGCAACGGCGGAGGCCGGGATCGGGCTCGGTGCCGGCAGCGGTCCTGCGGCCGCGGTGAACACGGCGACGGCCGACACGACCACGGCGACGTCCGACACGGGCGCGGCGGACACGGCGATGCCCCTGCCGCTCGTCGTGTCGTTCAACCGGGTCCGGGCGGCGCGCCTGCTGGCGCCGCTCCCGGCCGACCTGCTGCGGGAGCTGACGCTCGTCACCGTGCGCGACCCGGGGGACCAGCCCCTGCCGTCCGGGATCGGCGAGGTCCTGGCGGCGGACCTCGACACGGGCTACCGGGCCGCCCTGGAGGCG
>JAJYJR010000462.1 GCA_021789355.1 Chloroflexota bacterium
CCCCCGGCCAGCGTCTCCTCAGCTGCCGGGGGCCTTCTTCGCCCTCTTCCGACGACGGTCAACCTCGCACCGGTCCGCCACGCCGCCGGCGACGCTGGCCTGGTTGCTGGTCGGCGCCTCGGTCGTGTTCCCTGACCGCGGCCAACCTGCCCTCGTCGGTCCCGACCGGCAGCGAGGCCACAGGTCTCACCCGTCGCCGCCGGACGGGGGAAGGCCGCCCCTGGCCACCTGACTGATACTTGCCGAGGCAGTCCAGGCCCGCCGGCGCCCGCGTCCCAGGTACACGAGGCCGGCAGGGAGCTGTGAGAACTGCCAGACGGGCGGGCCCTGGTGGGCACCCAGGCTCGCCCGCTCCCTTCCGGCCCGCTGGGCGGACGGCCCGGCGCTCCGGCGGCCCGTCGCGTGTCTGCGCCCGGCGCGGCGTCCGGGCGGCCCGACCGAATCCCGCGAAGGGGGTTGAGACAGGGATCTCATGCGCCGCCCATCCTTGCCCTGGTGGTCGCTCCCGACCCCGGCGATCGTTCGCCCCGCCGGCGAGGATTTCTCTCGGGCCCCAGCATGACGCCGCGTCATCCCGGCGCAAGGAACCCTTGGGACCCTCCTCCCCTTCCCCGACGGGTAGCCTCGGCGCAGCCTGCTCCCAAACGCCGCGGCCGGGTCCTCAATCGCGCCAGGTGAGGATGTAGCCCGTCAGATCCTTGGCGTGGGGGTCGAAGCCGCTCTCCGCGGGCAGGTCCGGCAGGCGGACCTCGTCGTCGCGCGAGAGGTGGACCCAGTCGAGCAGCTCGCGGTTGACGATGATCGTCCCCACCCGCCCGCGGTGGTGATCGGCGCCCGCCCGGTACTCGATCCAGGCCTCGGTGAGCGGGACCATCGGCTTGCGCCGACGGAGCTGCCCGAGCGGATCGGCCCCCGGCGGTCCGTGCAGGTAGCCATGGACCGTGTAGGGCCCGCTCTGGAGCGTGATCGGGGAGGGCCGCAGGCGCGTCCGACGGGCCAGGTTGCCGCGGGGGTCGGTCGCCCGCACCGCGAGCAGCTCGTCGCGCCGGACCAGCAGCTCCCGCCGCTCGCTCGCCCGGCCGTCTTCGAGGGCGGCCACGAGCACGTCGTGGAGGAGGTATTCCTCGGCAGCGTTGAGCGCATCGGACAGGCGCTCGGCGTCGTGGCGCCAGAAGCCGAAGAGGCGGCAGTCTTCGGCGTAGGCGGCGAACTCGATCTCGGTGATCGCGGGCCCGGGCTCGACGGCCGGCTCCGGTTCATCCGCCACCGGCTCGGGGGGCGGCGCGAAGCCGAGCCGCCGGCGGAGAGCGGGGATCACGACGGCGGCCACGCGGTCGGTCTAGGCCGACGCCGCGCCGCGACGCTCGCCGCGGCGGGTGCCGGCTCGGGCCGGCTTCAGCTTGCCGATCATGAGCGTCGCGTCGGGCACCGGCGCGACGGCCGCGAACAGGTCGCAGAAGAGCTCCACGAGCTCCGGATCGAACTGCATGCTCGCGTGGCGGCGGAGCTCGGCGACCGCCTGCCGGTGCCCGATCGCGGCCCGGTAGGGCCGGTCCTTGACCATCGCGTCGTAGGCATCGGCGATGGCCACGATCCGGGCGCCGAGGGGGATATCCGAGCCCCGCAGCCCGTAGGGGTAGCCGTGACCAGAGAAGCGCTCGTGGTGGTGGAGGATGATCGCGCCCGCGTCCTTGACCGTCGCAACCTGGTCGATGATGAGCTGGCCGATGCGGGGATGCTGGACGACCGCCTGCCATTCGTCGCCCGTGAGCGGCCCGGGCTTCTCGAGGATGTCTTCTGGGACGGCGAGCTTGCCAATGTCATGGAGAAGCGCCGCGATCCGGATCCGCTCGATCTCCTGCTCGGGGAGATGGAGCTCGCGAGCCAGCCGCACCGCGACCGTGGCGATGAGCGCCGAGGGCTTGCCCCGGTAATGCGGCAACGGGGCGACCACCGCGGCCAGCGTCGCCTCGGCCGCGGAGCGGGCAAGATCGCCGACCTCGGCAGCCCGGGCCCGACCGTCGGGCGAGATCGGGGCCCGCGGAATGCGTGCCGAGTCGTCGTCGATCTCGGCGAAGACGTAGGTCTGGTTGCGCCCGAGCGACTTCGCGGAGTACATCGCGGCATCCGCGTCGCGCAGCAGCTGGTCGACGCGCAGGTGCGGCCCCTGGCCCCCGGCGACACCGATCGAGACCGAGACGCCGAGCTCGCCGGCCGCTCCGGCGCTGAACCGCCGTTTGAGGACCAGCAGACGCAGCTTCTCGGCGACCTCGGTCGCCTCATCGATGCTCGTCTCGGGCAGCACGAGCACGAACTCCTCGCCGCCGTAGCGGCCGACGAGGTCGGTCCCGCGGGTGTTCTCGCGGAACACCTCGGCGACCCCGCGCAGCACGAGATCGCCCACCTCGTGGCCGAAGGTGTCGTTGACCGCCTTGAAGTGGTCGATGTCGATGAAGGCGATCGAGAGCGGCCGATTGTAGCGGGCCACCCGCTCGAGCTCGGAGAACAGGTGGGCCAGCAGGGCCGGCCGGGCGGCCACCCGGGTGAGACGGTCGACGGTGGCGGCCTCGGTCGCTGCCTCCATGGCCTCCGAGATGGCGGCGAGCTCGAGTCCCAGGGGCGCGAGCTTGCCAAGGGCAGCCGCTTCGGGCAGCCCGGCCGCTTCGCCGCTCGCGACGCGCGTCATGGCGCGCTTGAGCGCAGCGATCCTTGGGCGCAGGGTGAGCGCCGCCGCGGCCGTGCCCGCCAGGCAGCCAAGCCCGCTGACAAAGAGCAGCGCGGCGACGGACGGGCCAGGCCCCAAGAGGGCGGCCCCGGCCGATCCCAGCCAGAGGAACGCGACCGGAAGCAGGGCCGCTCTCTCCCCCGACTTCGCCATGCGCCAAGGCTAGGCCGCAACGACCGCCGTCATGGTGGCCCTGAGGTACCAGGCTTCGAGGCTATAGGTCACGGCCCCTTCGGATCTGCAGGCCGGCGTGGCGGGCCAGAATCCCGTGTCGCCCGTGCGGCGAGCCCGGCAGACCCAGCGCAACGAGGCCGAGACAGGGCGTTGGGCCGGTGCGGGTGGACGAGGGGCGACCGCGCGGTTGGCGGCCATCGCGCGAAGGCGCCAGCTCGGTCCGGGAAGACAGCCGAGTCGGCCAACGGACTCCGACAGCCGACGCTCGGTCAGGCCCGCCGGACCCCTGGAAGGGCGTTGGACCGACGATCAGCGCGTGACGGTGACGGGTGGGATCGTGGCCTCAGCCATCCTCGGGTTCGCCCCTCAAGGTAGCTCGCCCGGGCCTGCGACATCGTTGGGGTGGAGTTGGCTCAGCCCGCATGGGACCGAAAGACGATCGCCCCGGCCGGCCCCAGGCTTGCGTTGTTCAACCGGCGGGCCGGGCAGCCTGGCTCGTCGGTGGCTGAGCGCCCAGTCGATATCGGCACGGATCGGCGGGCTCGCCTCACGGCGGGCGGCGCGCAGGATGCGCGGAGCGAGCTTCGGGTCATCGATCCTCTGGCCGGCCCCCTCGATGACCCGCACGGCGAAGGCCGCGAGGGCCGGCTCGGCCAGCCAGGGGCGGACAGCCTCGATCGCGCGCGCACCGTAGGGGGCGATCCGATCACGCCACTCGATCCGCCGACCGGGCGGGGCCTGGCGGGCCTCATCGAGGAGAGCCACGAGCTGCATCGTTGGTGCCTCCGCTGCCTCTAGTCGACGCGCGAGATGAGCCGCAGCGGCGGACCGGGGGTCGCCACACCGAATGCGAAGACCCAAGGGCCGGCGACCGCCTCGGGCGGCCGCCTGCCGCCGCGGATCCCAAGGTCGATCCGATCGATGCGGGCCTCGTAGCGGCCCGGGATCTGGACCGGCCGTCGGTACAGCCATGACACCCAGACGGCCCCCGGGCCCTGGGTGAGCAGATGGGCGCCAAGCGCAAGGAGCGGCGCCTCATCGAGCGCCCGGATCGAGAGGGTCGGGACGCTCGACGGCCCGAGGTCGACCGGTCGCCGGACGCGAACGATGCCCGAGACTCGGACGAGCTCATCGACGACCACGAGCGCGAGCAGCGTGACCTCGATGCCCGCGCACGTGGTGGTCTCGTTGAGCGCGAAAGCCCGGGGCTGGCCAGTCCCGGAGATCGGCGCGTCCGACGGAAGCGGGGTGCGGTCCTCGGAGCCCATCGGACGAGTATAGAACCCATTCGTTCCTCGCAATATATGCGGATTGCGTAGAAGCGAAGCGCGCAGTAACCTCCCCCGACGATGATCCGCAACATCCGCCCTGACGATCCGGACGGCCGGCGCGCCTTCAAGGCCGAGTTCTTCAAGGCGCTCGCCCATCCTCTGCGGATCCGCATCCTCGAGCTGCTCCGTCCGGGTCCGCTCAGCGTCGGCCAGCTCCAAGGGGCGATCGGGGCGCCAGGCTCGTCGATCTCGCAGCAGCTCGCGGTCCTGCGCAGTCGAGACATCGTCGTCACCGAACGCCGCGGCACGACCGTCATCTACAGCGTCCGCGACGCCGAGCTCTTCGAGCTCCTCGATGTCGCGCGTCGGCTGTTCAACGCCCACCTCGAGGACACGATCGAGCTGCTCCGCCTCGTCGAGACCGAACCGGTCGGCGCCGCTCGCGACTGACCCGCTCTCCGGCGGGGACGCCGGTCCTTTGCCAACGTCGCCAGCATCCTGCGCGTGCGTGGACACCCCCGTGGGCGAGATCGGTCTTCACCGATCTGCAACGCCGCAATGCGGCAACGCGACGAGCATGTGCGACCGGATCTTTGATCACTACAGGTTGTGGTCTGCTGAGGCAACCGGATAAGCAGGAGCCGCCTACAACCTCGAGGTGCCGCGCAGGCAGCAAATCTCCCTGCCGCAATGGCGTACTCACCTGCGGCGGCTTACCTGCGCTGTGCGCTACGCCGAAGAAGGTGCCGGAGCGGGCAGCGCGTGGGCCGAGGCGACCGCGATTGCCAGTGGGCTCGGCCCACGAGACCTGGAACGGCTGGCCGCGCGATGGCAAACCGAGCGCGGGGTCAAGGCCCCGATCCTGCGTGATCCTCGTCCTGAAGCTCTCCGGTGGGAGTACCTCGTCACGGGGCGCTTGACCTCTTTACTCCACCGCGCTACCATCGCCGTGTGAGGCAGTTCCAGGAGGCACACCGCGAGCTTCCGTTCCCGCGCACGCTGCCCGAGTTCCAGGCGACGTTCCCGGACGAGGCGGC
>JAJYJR010000463.1 GCA_021789355.1 Chloroflexota bacterium
AGCCCCGAGTCGATGGCCCTCATCGATGCCGTCCCGAAGGAGGAGGTGCCAGCGCTGCTGATGGCGAGCTGACGAGATGACGGGCGCGAGGATACCGCGCTGTTACACCACGAACTGGGACTTGACCGGTCGCCGGGGAGCTGATGCTTGCGACGCGTGATGCCGGGTGATGCTCGTCAGGGACGCGAGCTGCCCTCGCCGGGCGACCCGGTGATTAGGGCTGCGAGTTGTTGTTGATGTGGGCGTTGTTGGTGAACGAGGGGTCCGCGTCGATGAAGCGCAGGTAGGGGCAGTCGCCGGACACGGGCGTGTAGCCCACCCCGCTGATGGTGTTGTTAACGATGTTGTCGCCGTCGCCCTGGTCGGCGATCCCCGCCTGGTAGCCGCAGACGTCGTAGTGGTTGTTCACGGCGTCATTGGAGATCGTGTTGTTGGTAACGCTGTTGTCGGTCGGGGTGGTCGGCGCACTTCCGTCGGCCTGGATGTTGGTGAGCCAGATGCCGACATCGTTGCCGGTGAGCGTGTTGCGCGACACGTTTACGTTCGACACGTAGTCCGCGTTCACGTCGAAGTAGGCGGCGTAGAACGGGCCGCCGACGAGGATGATCCCGCCCGACACGGTCGAGATGCCGGTGTACGAGTTGCCGGTGACCGTGTTGCCGACGATGGAGCCGGTCGCCCCGTAGCCCATCTGGATGCCGTTCTGGGCGATCCAGTCGACGGACCCCTGACCCGTGACGGTGTTGCCGACGATCTGGGCGGACACCCCGTCGCCGTTCACCACGATGCCGCCCTTCTGGTAGTTCCAGATGTCGTTCTTCTTGATCGTGCCGGTCGAGCCGCTGTCGTAGGCGAAGTAGATGCCCACGCCGTGCTGGTCGCCGTTGAGCGGCGACTCCCCGATGTCGCGGATGGTCGACCTCTGCACCGTGAAGTTCTGCTGGCCGTTGTCGACGACGCCGAAGTAGTTCGCGCCGAAGATGTCGGCCCCCGAGACGCTGCCCGGGTGGGCGGCGTCAAAGTAGGCGCCGATGTTGCAGCCGGTCGCGTCGAGCGTGCCCGTCACGCTCCCGCCGATCTGGGCGGCCGTGAGGTTGATGGAATCGCGGATGAGGCCGGTCGGCGTGCACGTTGCGGCAGCCGCTGGTGGAACGGCGACGGCCCCGGAGAGGAGCCCCGACAGGAGCATGCTGGCCGTGACGATGCCCGCCACTCGCTTTGCCGACACGCAGATCGCCCTCCATTCGCAGTGCGCGGGCGGGTGGGGTTCGCCAGTGGCTCGACGCGGTCCCGGCGGCCAGGACAGTGGGCCGCGCGTCAACGCCTCCCCCGCGCTGAAGGTATCCATATACGATACTGAGCCGCGGCCCGCAAGTGGTTATCTCCATGACCACGCGGTTTGTTGCAAGTTGTGTTGCACTGTGGCACCGGAGACACCGGACCGAACCCGGGTGGGTGGTCGCCTGCACGGAGTCGGTTGGTGGATCCTCGCTGCCTGCGCGCATGGCACGGCGGGAGTGCTGAACCGCTCGTCAAGACCGAGTGACGGAAGAGCCGCCGTCCCAGGGCTCGCGCCGGAGCCCGATCCGCCGTGCTCGCTGCGACCTCGCTGGCTCCCTTGGTGGCCGACGGCACTTGTCGGGCCGTCGGTCCAGGGCGAATCCTTCGCGGCTGGCGGGAGGCTCTGCCTTTGGCGCGCGGCCCACTGTCCTGGCCGCCGGGACCGCGTCGAGCCACTGGCGAACCCGACCCGCCGGTTGTGGGGAGTGGGGCATGAACCACATGCTCGGCGGGATCCGGGTCGAGGGCCCCGTCGACCACGTCTGGGCGTTCCCGTGCGACACGGCGCGCTGGCACGACGTGTCGGGTCCGCGATGAGCCCAGTGTGAAACCTGGCTCTCACAGGGCTGTGCTGCGCCACGGGCGCGATCCTGGGGGCTCGGGCGATCCCGACACCGCGTGGCATGGGGTCCACGCAGGGTCCACCGGCGGTCGCAGGCCGCAGCAGTGGGATCCTGATCCGGGTCCCAGACCACCGAAATGGGTCCGTGGTTGACCCCCTTTCTTGAGACCGTCGCGTCTGCCTGATCCGCCGCTTCGGCACGCGTGGTCCGTGCTCAGAGCCCGTCCTTCAGTGGCCAGAAAGGCCCTCCAGTGATCGGTGACGGCCCGTCGAACTGGGTGCTATTCCAAGATACTTGTCTCCTTCGCTCCAGTAGGGCACACTTCCGCCGATGGCTACGCGACCCGTCGGCGGCAAGGACTACCCGAGAACGCGGCAGGAGTTCCGTGAGTTCTTTCCCGACGAGAACGCCTGCCTGGACTACCTGACGCGGCGGCGTTGGCCGGACGGCTTTCGGTGTCCCGTCTGCGGCGAGACAGGTTGGCGGTCAGCACGGGGGCGCTGGACGTGCCGCGGCTGCGGCAGGCAGACATCGGTGACCGCCGGAACGATCTTCGAGGGCACGCGGAAGCCGCTCCTCGATTGGTTCGAGGTGGCCTGGCGGATCACGAACGCAAAGAACGGAGTGTCGGCGCTCGCGGTCTCGGGTGAGATGGGAATGTCGCGCGAGACCGGCTGGACGTGGCTTCACAAGTTCCGTCGGGCGATGGTGCGACCTGACCGAGACCTGCTGGCGGGCATGGTCGAGGTCGATGAAACGTTCCTCGGCGGTGCAGAGGACGGCGTTCGAGGTCGAAAGACGATCCGCAAGGCGATCGTCGCGGTCGCGGTCGAGTTGCTGCCTGGCGACCGGTTTGGGCGTGCCCGTCTCGCACGCGTGTCCGATGCATCGGCGGCGAGCCTCCATCCGTTCGTGCTCGCCAACGTGAAGCCAGGCTCGACGCTCGTAACGGACGCCCACGAAGGCTATCTCGGCCTCGACGCGAAGGGCTACACGCATCGCGTCATCAACATCAAGCAGTCGGGCAAGACCGGCAGCGAGCTGCTACCGGGCGTCCATCTCGTTGCGTCGCTCCTGGATCGCTGGTGGCTCGGGACGCACCACGGGGCGATCCGTCATCGCCACCTCGATGCCTACCTCGACGAGTTCGTGTTCCGGTTCAACCGGCGGGGCAGCAGGGCGCGCGGCATGCTGTTCTACCGCCTGCTCGAAGGCGCGGTGGCTGCCGACCCCGTGCCCTTCGGGGCCATCGTTGGCGGCAAGCCATGAGTCAGTCGGGGCGACGATCGAGACTGCGGCGCTCGGATCGGGCCTTGGCAATGAACGCGCGCCACAACGCACCGGTCTCCTGATAGTCGCGACGACCCAGCAGCGTCATGATCCGGCGTGCTACGTCGCCGTCCGGCTCGCGACGCACGCGCGCAAGCACGGGCCGCCAGTCCGCCAGCGTTCCGTTTTCAAGAAGATCGTCGAGTGCCGCGAGCGTATGACGCGGACTGGTCAGATGGCGGTGGATCATCGAGCCGCTCCTACGTCCGTCCAGCCCTCGCGCCGGTTTGCCACAGCCTCGGCGAGTTCCACCGCAAGGGCCTGGCACTGCTTCTCGACAGCCGTCCAGTCTCGCCAGCGGGCCGCGATGCCTTTGTATTGACCGAGCTGAGGCTTCACCTCGTCAAGGTCGAATGGTCGAGGCTGTGCGAGTTGCCGCATGAGTTGCTGGCGAACGGCTCCGCTGTCGTCGCCCTGCGGGTAGAGCCGGTCGAGCGACGCCAGGGCGCGAGCGGAGGCCTCAAGGCCGAGCTTGTCCGAAATCGCGGCCACGTCGAGGAAGTCGCGGGTCGCGTTGCGATCCACGATCAGCCACGACTTGATGCGGAGAATCTCGGCCGGGGTTGGGACTCGCACGACGCTGCCGGCGACCTCGACCTCGCGCGTTTCGAGCGGGGCCGTCCGGCGCAGGTTGCGCACGGTGGTCATAATGCCGTCGAGCTGTCCCTTGATCACGACCGGCCGCTGCCGGCGCGCTGTCTTCCAGCCGGCGGCAGCCTCGAGCTGCGCGAGCACGGCATCGAACCGGGAGATCAGGTCGGGAACGACATGATCGGCGTCGGCAGAGCGCCGATGTCCGGCCTCGACCGCAGCCGCCGTGCCGCCCACCAGCGTGGCGTCAGGCAGGATCTGCTGCAGGTGCGCGGCTGCCCGAAGAAGGACCTCCCACTCGGGTAGTTCCTCTTTCCGTGCCACCAATCGTCTCCCATCCGCACGTCGTCCCGCGTGTCTCTATTGTGGGCTACTGGATCGAAGGAGACAAGTATCTATTCCACCCCCGGGGACGCCCCGAAACAGGGAACGCTTCCGCGCGTGTGCACGGGCTGCTCTCGCTGGTCGAGCTCGCGGTACGTGCCACGTAGTGCGGGGTACTCGCCGTAACGGAACAGGCGGACGGACGTCGCCCCGATTGAGATCAGTTCCAGGCTGTCGATGCGCGCCTCCTCGGCCGCCGGACTGACGCCGTCGATCTCGCCGGGGTCGCGCCCGGACGTCACATGCGATGAGACGGCGCGCTCAGCGTCCCGGCAGTCGAGAGTCCCGTTGCGCGGCGCGCACGGCGTCCCGCACCTCGGCGCTGCCGGGGGGATCCGCCGCCAGGCACTGGACCCACAGCGGGCCGACCCGACCGGGATCCAGGGCGGCAGCCCGTGGGCGCAGCGCCGGCCGAGGCCGTCGTCGGCGGTGGGCTCGTGGGCGCGCTCGGGGCCCGCACGCACCAGCAGCCCGTGCGCCAACCCCCATCAACTGCCCGTCGCCCGGCGCGTCGCCCGCGCTGTCCAGCGGGGGAGGGGATCGAGCTTACGGCCTGACCAGTTTGCCCACCTTCCAATCCCTGCTCCTGGCCGGGCGCCGGCGAACCCTGGTCACAACGTAGTTACTGGCGGCGGCCATGAGCACGATCGCCGCGCACCCCGCATCATCGTTGGCTGACTCATCCGGAACTGAGTGGGGACTGCTGCTCCCCGACGACGCGGCTTCGGATGATCGCCCGGCCTCTCGGCTCGTAGCAGCGCCCGCTTTGCGCTCGTGCCTCTGCTCATTGCCGTCCGCGATACCCCCGACCGCTACCCTGAAGCCGGCGCAGCCGCCCCTTCACAGGTCCTTGGAAACGGACGCGGAAGTTGTGACAAATCCGAGGTGCGTCCGAGGACACTTCTATGAGATTTCACAAGCCGCCGTGCGGATGGTCTGCCACATACTGCCGATAAGAGAAGTTATGTCACAACCGTAGTCCTCGGGCCCCCCG
>JAJYJR010000017.1 GCA_021789355.1 Chloroflexota bacterium
CCAGTTCGGATTCATCCACCAGCAGCGGAGGAGCAGGATGGTTCGCCATGAGCAGCATCGTAGCTGCGATCTCGCCAAACATTTAGCCTTCTCCGCGCCGAGACACTAGGACCGCCTCGCCAATCGCGTCTGCCGCGCCCGGGGCGGCGATGAACGCGCCGAGCAGGACTCGCTCGTGTCGGTCAGCCACGATCGTCACGTGTCCGGCGGCCTCGGCGATGTAACCCGGCGCGGTCGTGGCGTAGTCGGTCGTCTCCTCGAACGCGTCGAGCCCGCGCTCGAGCGCCTCCTCGAGCTGGAGCCCGACGCCGGCCGTCTGTGGCTCCGTATATGTGGCGTGCGGGATCGCGGAATGGTCGGGTTGGACGTCCGCACCGAGCGCGATGCGGGCCGCCATCTCGCCCTGGTAGACGGCGAGGTGGGTGTGCATCTCGGGGCCGGCCGGGTCGCCCGCGACGTGATGCCGTCGGCGATCCGCAGCCGCTCGTCGGGATGGAGGACGCCGTCGTCGAGCCTGGCGCCGACCGTCTCGAGCCCGAGGCCGGGGAGCGGGTAGGTGCGACCGACGGTCAGGAGGATCTCATGGCCCTCGACAACCGCGCCATCCGATAGCTCGATGACGTGCGCGCCGTCGCGGCCGGCTCGCGGTCGGACTCGCGTCGCTCGCAAGCCGGTTCGGATGTCCACGCCGTCGCGCCGTAGCGCGGCGTCGAGCGCCGCCGAGCTGCGCGGATGGTCCCTCGGGTTGATCCGATCGTGGGGTGAGACGAGCACCGTCGGGACCCCGTAGCGGGCGAAGACCTGCGACAGCTCGACGCCGGTCGGCCCGGCGCCGAGGACGACTAGGCTCTTCGGCAACTCTCGGGTCGAGGTCGCCTCGCGGTTGGTCCACGGCCGGACCTGGTCGAGGCCGTCGATGTCGGTGGGGATCGTCGAGTTCGAGCCGACCGCGACGAGGATCGCCTTCGCCGCGAGCGCGCGTTCGGTGCCGTCGCGTCGCACGACGACGCTCCCTGGTCCGTCGAGCCGTGCCTCGCCCCGGATGACCTCCGCACCGGCGGCTTCTAGGTCGTTGACGTGGCCGCTGTCATCGGGCCAGTCCCGCGGCCGCTCGCGGACGATCATCCTGTCGCGGAAGTCCGAGGCGCGCTGCCAGACATAGTCGCCGCCCCGGGAGTGGATCGCGGCGGCGTGGAGGAGTGCCTTGGACGGCATACACACGCCCAGTACGGGCACAAGCCGCCGAATAGCTCGCGGTCGACGATGGCGACGCTCGCGCCGCGGTCCCGAGCGGCGTAGGCGGCGGCCTGGCCCGCCTCGCCCGCGCCGATGACCACAAGATCGAAGGGGTCGCTCATCGGGCTCACTCCGCGCAGCAGGACAACTTGGAGACGTCGCGGCTGAACGCCTGGGCGCCGATCTTGAGCGCCTCGGCCATCGTCGGGTAGACGTGGACCAGGTCGACGAAGTCGGCCAGCGTGGCCCGGAACTTCATGGCCATGGCGGCCTCGTGGATGATCTCGGGCGCCGATTCACCGATGACGTGGACGCCCAGTACCCGCTCGTCCATCGTCGAGGCGATGAACTTGACCAGCCCGGTGGTGCGGTGGATCGCGCCCGCCCGCGGCACGTATTCCATCGGCGTCGTCGCGCTCACGGCGGGCGTGCGGCGGGCCCGGACCTCGGCCTCGGTCAGCCCGACGGTGGCGATCGGCGGGTCGGTGAAGATCGCCCGCGGGATGACGGTCCCATCGAACGCGCGCTTAGCGTCGGCGAAGGCGTTATCGGCGACGATCCGGCCCTGGCGCGCCCCGATCGGCGTCGCCATTTGCGAGCCGTGCTGCCGGCCGATCACGTCGCCCGCGGCCCAGACGTGCGACTGGCTCGTCCGGAGCTGCGGGTCGACGGTGACGATGCCGGCGGGGTCGACGCGCACACCGACGCGCTCTAGCGCGAGCGTGTCGGTGTTCGGAGTCCGCCCCGCGGCCACGAGCAGCCGCTCGGCGCGGACCAGCCGGCCGCCATCGCCAGTCTCAAGCGCCAGCTCGACGCTGCCGTCATCGCCGCGCACGTGGGCGATCCGCGCGCCCTTGACGACCTCGATCCCCTCGTCGGCGAACACCTGCTCGAGCGTCCGTCCGAGCTCGGGCTCGTAGCCGCGGAGGAGCTCCGAGCGCGCGACGATGCTGACCCGGCTGCCGAGCCGAGCGAACAGCTGCGCGAGCTCGACCGCCACGTACCCTCCGCCGAGAACGACGAGCGACTCGGGCAGCTCGGTAAGGCGCCCGGCCTCGTCCGCGTCGAGCAGGTCGCTTGACAGGTACGGGACGTCGGCCAGCCCCGGGATCGGCGGGATCGTCGGCCGGCTACCGGTGGCCACGAGGATCCGGTCCGCGACAACCTCCCGGCCGCCGACCCGGACGCTATTGGTATCGATGAACGCAGCGTCGCCGTCGAGCACCTCGAGATCGGCGATCCCGTCGGCCACGGCGGCGTACTTCTTGGCCCGATAGGCGCGGACGACATCGTCCTTCTGGGCGACGAGCGCCGCGAAGTCGACTTCCAGTGTCGCCGGCCCAAGGCCCGCGTAGCGGGGATGGGCCGCCTCGTGAACGATGCGGGCCGCCTCGATGAGGTTCTTCGACGGCAGGCAGCCCCGGTTGGCGCACGTCCCGCCCAGGGTGCGGCGCTCGACCATCGCCACCCGGGCGCCCAGATCAGTGGCCCGGATGGCGGCAGCGAAGGCCGTCGAGCCCGAGCCGAGGATGAGCAGATCGAACGACTCAGCCATCTGCGGCCGTCCGCCGGCGCCGCTCGAAGGCGTTGTACTGGCCGGTCGCGCGGACCGCTTGCGCGAGGTCCGACCCCGTGACGTCGGGACGGGCGGTGACGACCGCGCTGCGGCCCGCGAGGTCGACCTCGGCGTTTTCCACGCCCGGCACCGACTCGAGGGCCTTGGTGACGTGGACGACGCAGTCGTCGCAGGTCATCCCCCCGACGCCGAGATCGATGTACACGATCGGTTGCTGTGTTGTCATCTATGACGGCTCCTGTCTGTGGCGGAGGTACCAGGCGGTCCAGCCGGCGATCCCGACCAGCACCGCCGCCGGCAACGCGATCCCAACGAAGCTGAGCAGGACCGTGCCGCCCGCCGCCGCGAGGAGCGAGACCCCGAGGCAGCGACGACCGCGGGGGTCGCGGCACCGAGCACCAACCGGCTTCTCATCCGATGGGCAGCCTAGACCTTCAAGTAAGCTTGAATGTCAAGAGGACTATCATCCGGCTGAGTGTCATCCTGTTGGGGTCCGGCGGCTTGGCTCGTATCCTCCGTGCCCGCCGACGGGTGTGGCCTTGCATGGATCTGCCGGCCGTCGGACATGGGACGGACCGACCGGTGTGACTTGATAGGAGCGTGGCAACCGCCCCCACTCAGGCGTGTCCACCGGCCGGCCCGGGAAGTCACCCTGAAGAGGAGGGCGACCACGGAGATGATCGTCATCGGCGTCGATTCCCACAAGCGGACGCACACGGCGGTGGCCGCCGACGGCAACGGCCGCCGGCTCGCCGAGCTCACGGTCGTCGCGAGCGGCGAGGGCAACCTCGACCTCGTCCGCTGGGCGGCCCGCTTCTCTGCCCGCCGGTTCGCCCTCGAGGACACCCGGCATCTGTCGCGCCGCCTCTCGGCTGACCTGCTCCGGGCGGGCGAGACCGTCACTTGGGTGCCGACCCGGCTGATGGCCGGCGCCCGCCGGCACGGCCGCGAGCAGGGCAAGAGCGATCCCATCGACGCGCTCGCGGTCGCGCGGGCGGCGCTCGCCAACCCCGATCTGCCCACCGCCAGGCTCGAAGGCGAGGAGCGCGAGCTGCGCCTGCTCGTCGACCACCGCGAGGACCTCGTCGCCGAGCGGACCCGGGCGGTGAACCGCCTGCGCTGGCACCTCCACGAGCTCGACCCCGGCAATGAGCCGGGACCGCGATCCCTGGACCGGACCGTCGTCCTCGACGCCCTCGAGGCCCGGCTGGCGGGGCTCCCCGGCACGGTCGCCCGGATCGCCCGGGGTCTCGTCGTCCGGGTCCGCGACCTCACCCGGGCCATCCGCGAGCTGGGGCGGGAACTGGAGCGGCTGGCCGCCTTGGTAGCCCCGACGCTGCTGGCCCTGCCCGGCTGCGGGCACCTGTCGGCTGCCAAGCTCGTGGGGCAGGTCGCCGGCATCGAGAGGTTCAGCTCGGCTGCCGCCTTTGCCCGCCACAGCGGCTCAGCCCCACTGCCGGTCTGGTCGGGCAACGTCGAGCGCCACCGCCTCTCGCGCAAGGGCGACCGTCAGGTCAACGTGGTGCTCCACCGGATCGCCATCACCCAGATGCGCCTTGGCGACCGGGGCCGCGCCTACTACGAGCGCCGCCGCTCCGCCGGCGACAGCAAGGCCGAGGCCATCCGGGCTCTCCGTCGCCGGATCAGCGACGAGGTCTACCGCCGGATGCGGCACGATGAACGCCTTCGCGCGGCCCTGCGAGCACCGCTCGCGGCAGCCGCTTGACATAGGAGCATCCGTGCGCATCGGAGAACTCGCACGCCGGAGCGGCATAGCGCCATCCGCAGTTCGGTACTACGAGCAACTCGGGCTGCTGCCCGCGCCGGGGCGAACCGCGTCGGGCTACCGGTCCTTTGCCGACGACACCGTCGACCGCCTCACCTTCATCCGGTCCGCTCAGGCGGTCGGGCTGACCCTGGCCGAGGTGCGCCAGGTGCTCGGCGTCCGCGACGGCGGCGAGGCGCCCTGCCACGTCGTCGCCGAGTTCATCGACCGGCGGCACGCCGAGATCCGAGCCCGGATCGCCGAGCTTCAGGCCCTCGAGCGGGAGCTGACCCAACTTCGGGAGCGGGCCAAGCGCCTTGAGCCGCGCGACTGCGACCCGTCAGGCATCTGCCACGTCATCCCGAAACTGACGCCGGCCGCTCGCTCGAGTCTCGCACGTTAGCCGAATTGGTCGAAGGCTCTTGGGCTGGCGGGATCCGAAACCGGACGCGGCGTGATCGAGCCCACAGTCGGCTCGTGGGGCCCGTTACGGACGGCTGCATCGGCCCGCCGGAGGCTCGGTCCCGCACCCGCTCCTCGTACCGGAGTTCTCCCCATGGTGTCGCGGTCGATTCATGAAGGCGGGACCGGCCGCAGTAACCGATCGCCCCGCGTCGCGACCGCTGGAGCGATGGCCGCATCGCTCGTGCCGATCGCCATCGGTGTGCCGGCCGTCGCCGCGGCGACACCCCAGACCGAGACGTAAATTCATCCGCCTCTCGGTGCCGACCCACACCGATAACGGCATGTGGGTCATTGGTCAGCGCGACGCGTCATCACGTCAAAAAGCGCGGCCGCCTCGGGTCACGCGCGTCGAGGCCTAGGAGCAAGGTGATCGAGTCGCCATCAGCGTCGAGGACCGGACTTCTCGGAGACTATTGACTGGACCCCGATGATCCGGGTGGCGGTCGCGAGCCGGCGCTCGAGCCGGTTCACCTGGCGCCAGGCGCAACAGGCCTTGACCCGCAACACGAGTTCGCGTGGCGAGAAGGGCTTGACGAGATACTCGTCGGCGCCGACCGATAGGCCCACGATGCGGTCGATCTCCTCAGCGCGAGCGGTGAGCATGATCACGTAGGCGTCGGAGGTTTCGCAGGCCCGGGCGGAGGACCTCGAAGCCCTCGAGCCCGGGCAGCATGACGTCGAGCACGACGACGTCCGGGTCGTGCTCCCGGATGAGTTCGAGCCCGGTCGGGCCGTCGGCAGCCTCGAGCACCTCCATGCCCTCGCGCTCGAGGTCAGCCGCGCACAGCTCGACGATGGGCGCCTCATCGTCGATGACCAGGACGCGTCGTGCTCATGACCCGCACAGCGGCAGCGTGACCACGGCCTCGGTGGTGGCCTCGAGTTGACCCGGCCTTCCTGAAGCGGGGTCACGCGCATCGTGAGATCCTAAGGCCATGTAGTAGACGTGACTCGCCGGCGATATGCGGCGATCGCATCGTGCCAATCTTGATCGGTGCTCGCACGCGCTCTTGATGGGCGAGTCCGAGCATACGGACATCGCGACGTCGAACCGCCCGGCTGAGCCCAGAAGAGGAGTTGACCTCGATGATGTACGGGACCCTCGGGTCGGGTGGCATCCTTCTCATGCTCCTCTGGCTCGTGCTCTTGGTGGTCATCGTGACGGGCGTCGCCTGGCTTGTTGTCTCGCTCCTTGGTGGGGCCGGTCGATCGGGGCGCGGCGAGGCCGCCGAAACCCTCCGGACACGCTTCGCCAAAGTCGAGATCAGCGCGGAGGAGTACGAACAGGCCAGGCGCGTCCTCGATATCAAGTAGGAGGTGTCGAAGATGCAGCGCAAGCGGCTGCTCGTACTTGGCGTCGTCATCGCCGCTGCGGTCGCGCTCGCGGCGACGACGATCGCGTTGGCATCCGGCCCCACATCCGCCGTGAACCCATCGAACAGCGGCGGGATGATGGGTGGCGGGATGATGGGTGGCGGAACCAGCGGCGGGATGATGGGCGGGACGGCCAACCTCGACGCCATGGGCCAGATGATGGGTCGTGCCCTCGCCGGTCGGGCGGGTCAGCCGATCTCGCCCTCAGAGGCCGGCACGCTCGGTGACGCAGTGCCCGCGGGGGTGACCGTCGATCGCACGGCGAACCGGCTCACGTTCACGACCCCGTCGGTGCGCCTCGCGGTGCTCGCGAGCCCATCCAACGGCCCGGACATGACGTTCCGCATCGCGGGGCTCGCCGATCCAACGATCGTGGTGCCGCAGGGTGCGAGCATCACGGTCCAGTTCGTCAACGCCGACAGCGACACGAGCCACGGCTGGCTCCTGACCACGGCCCAGCCACCCTTCGGGCCGATGGCCATGATGGGTGCGCCGGCCGTCGCGGGTGCCTTCGCCCCGCCGCTGGGCGATCCGACGGCGGCCGGGTTGCCGACTGAGACGATCACCTTCACTGCCGCGACCGCGGGCCACGACACCTACCTCTGCCCGGTGCCCGGCCACGCCCAGCAGGGGATGTACGGCACCCTGGAAGTGATCGGGGCGTGATCGCTCTCCGTCATTACGTCGACTGGGACGTGGTGCAGGTCGAGATGCGCCTCGGGGTCGCCGATGACCTCGAGCGGGCAAGATCTTGCCGCAGTCGGAGGTCTGCCCCCGGGCTCGGCGGACAGACCAGCCGCCGTGGCGGCCTTGCGATCGCCCGTCACGAGGCGGGCTGAACGAGCGCCGGACCAGGTTCCTCCCGGAGGCGTCGCGGCGTGAACCGGCGTAGCCGCAGGGCGTTGGAGACCACGGTCACCGAGCTCAGGGCCATCGCCGCGGCCGCGAGGATCGGGTCAAGCAAGATGCCCGTGAATGATGACAGCGAGGCCCAGCCGGCGAAGGTCGGCGACGGCCACGGCCGACCCCGGCTTCAGCGTGTCGGCGACTCCGATGACCGCGAGCGGTCGACCATCGATCGCGACTTGGACCGGCGTCGTGCCATCCGCGGCGAGTCGTTCGGCCGCCGCCGCGAGCAGCGTGCCCCCGCACCGACGAAGCCCGGGCGACCGACGGTGACCGCGCGGCCGTCGATGACCGCCCGAACGCCCTGGCCGGCGACCGCCTCGAAGTGGCCTGCTTCGCGCACCTCGAGCCGACGCTCATCGCGCACATGGCGGATGATCGCCGCGACGAGGGCGAGGAGCTCGTCTTCAGGGGGCGCATCTGGGGCGCGGATGACATCGGTCACGCGCGGCTGGCCCTCGGTGAGGGTGCCGGTCCTGTCGATCACGACGGCTCGAACCGTGTGCAGGCGCTCCAGCGCCTCTGCGTCGCGGAACAGGACACAGTTCTCGGCGCCCTTGCCCGTCCCGACCATGATCGCGGTCGGTGTGGCCAGACCGAGCGCACACGGGCAGGCGATGATCAGGACGGCGATCGTGTTGACCAGCGCCAAATTGAACGCGGGCGACGGGCCCAGGACGAACCAGACGACGAACGTGAGCGCCGCGAGCCCGAGCACAACCGGCACGAACACCCCGGCCACGGTGTCCGCAAGGCGCTGGATCGGCGCTCGCGAGCCCTGTGCCTCTCGGACGAGCTTGACGATCTGGGCCAGGACGGTGTCCGCACCCACGCGCGTGGCCTCGAAGGTGAAGGAGCCCGAGCCGTTTTGAGTGCCGCCGACGACCTCGTCGCCGGGCCCCTTGCCGACGGGCATGCTCTCGCCCGTGATCATGCTCTCGTCGACCGACGAGCGACCTAGCCGCACCACGCCGTCGACCGGGATCCTCTCGCCAGCGCGGACGAACACCAGGTCGCCACGGACGACCTGCTCGATCGGGATGTCCACTTCGGTCCCGGCTCGGATGACCCGCGCCGTGCGCGGAGCGAGCCCGATCAGCTTGCGGATCGCGTCGGACGTGCGGCTCCGCGCACGTGCCTCCAGGAAGCGGCCGAGAAGGATCAGGGTGATGATCGTCGCGGCGGTATCGAAGTAGAGCGGGAGCTTCCCATCGGTCCCGATCCCGGCGGCCCGGAAGAAGCCCGGGACGCCGATCGCGGCGAGGCTATAGGCGTATGCGGCGCTCGTCCCGACGGCCACGAGGGTGTTCATGTCGGTCGTGCGGTGGCGGAGCGCGTTGACGGCACCCCGATAGAAGGGCCAACCCCCGAAGAACTAGACCGGTGTGGCCAGGGCCAGCTGGAACCACGGGTTCGCCAAGAGGGGCGGCAGCCCCGGCGCGAGGGTCATCCGTACGAGGCCGAGGAGAATCGGCAGCGTCAGCACCGTCGCGACGGCCAGCCGCCGCTGGATGTCGGCCAGATGCCGATCGGCAAAGCTCGGCTCCTCCGCCGTCACCTCGTCGCCTCCGATTCGGTCGACCCGCGCGACGTAGCCGGCGGCCTCCACCGCGCCGGCGAGACTCGCCAAGTCGGCGAGGGCAGGATCGAAGCGGACCGTCGCGGACTCGGTCGCGAGGTTGACGTTCGCCGCCTCGACGCCCTCGACCTTCTCCAGGAAGCGGGTGATCCGCCCGACGCACGACGCGCAGGTCATCCCCTCGACGGGAAACGAAATGATCTCGAGCGGTCCAGGCGTTGTGGCCATCATTACGGTGCCTTCGAAACCAGCAGGCCGCTGCGCCGCCAGGAAAACTCGCGGCGCTCGGCTCGTAGCCTCAAGAGTCCCTGCCGCACGAGGCTGTAGGCGCCGAATGCGGCGACGAACACGGCGCCCTCGATGCCCGGCACGTGGGCGAGGACGAGCGCCAGACTCACGAGCCCGAGGAGCAGGCCTGCGGCGGACTCCAGCAGCTGCGTTGGCACGCGCCGCGCGCCGATGCGCCGATCGGAGGACCAGACCCCCCAGCGAGAGGCGGTACAGCGTCCGCCGCAGCAGCCCGTGAAGAAGCACCCGATCCGCCCGATCGCGACCCCAAAGAAGATGCCGGGGGTACTGGCATCGAGGAAGGTGCCGAGCGGCAGATGGAGGGCCAGCAGCGAGAGCACCGCGACCGGCGGAGCGACGAAGACGAACCCGTCGACCGACCAGCCACCGATCCAATCGCGCCACGGGCCAGGGTGCAGGGCCGCGTACCACAGCTTCGCCGCAACCAGGCTCGCGACCAGCACGATCAGCGAAGCGATCCAGGGGCGCCCGACCGAGAGGCCCGCACGAGTGAGCAGCGCGGCCTGCGTCGCGAGAGCGACGATGATCCCGAGCGTGCCCATGGCCGGCCAGATCCCGGGCATGACCGCCGGCCTCCCGACCAGCGGGGCGAGCATCGCCCAGCGCGTTTTCACCGGGGTTCCCGTGCTCGCGGACAGAGCCCATCGGCGCCATGACCAGGATGTCGGCATCAGCGGTTCGGCGCTGATGTGGGGCCGGCGAGCCGTATGTCGGTCGCGACTGACGGAGCTCACGGGTCGGAGCAGCTCGCCCGTGACGCTCCACTCGCCGGGTGCGAGCCCGTAGATCCACGAGGTGAGCGACACGGGGCCACTACCGGGCACGACCTGGTCGATCCTCTCCTCGTGGACGAAGGTTTCGCCTGCCTGGGACGGAGAATGGCTCCTCCCCACGCGGCGCCCCCGCAAGCGGACGGTCGCTTCATACGGCTCACCGTCGGCTCCGGGATCGAACCAGTGACTTACGACCAGCGCCTCGGGCTCGACGGCATCGAGCGGACCGCTCTCCGCACCCGGCGGTCGTGCGTTCGCACTGGTCTCATTCGGCCGCGATCCGGACGGCGAGCCCGGGCTCGACCGAAGTCTGGCGCCCCTCGCCCCTGCCCCGGATCGTCGTCGTGCCACCAGTCGCCTTCCTGTCCATGTCGACCTCGGGCGCCGTGTCAAACCAGTCGTGCCCGCGTATCCAGCGAGCAGCGGGCGCCCGGAGCTATCTACTATGGACAGTGTAGCAGTTCAGCCTTCGAAGCCCCCCTCCGCGTCCTCCGGTCCGACGCGGGACGGAACTGGCTTCCGGGCTTCGACGCGCTCGACGATGCCCAGACGCGACCGTTCGGCTGCGACGAGTTCGAAGCCCGCGTCCAGGACATGCGCGAGCGGGTCGCGCAGCTGATGGTCGCCCAGGGAGCGAACGGTGAGGGACTCGAGGCCCGCCTGGAGCACGCGGACGAGGCGGTGAGGGCTGCGGACGTGCTCGAGAAGCAGGAGTCGACCGCCGGGTCGGAGCACCCGCATCGCCTCGTGGACCGCCGCTCGATCGTCGCGAATCGAGCACAGCGCGAGGCTGAACACGACCGTGTCGAATGACGCGTCCGCGAACTCCAGGGCCTCGGCATCGCCGATGTGGAGGTCGGCCTTCCGCCCGAGCGCGAGAGCACGCCGCCTCGCCCGAGCCAGCATCCGCGGGCTGATATCCACGCCCGCCAGGCGGACCGCCGGTGCGAAGTGGCGGGCGTTGCGGCCGGTTCCGATGGCCACCTCGAGAACGTCGCCCGTCGCTCGCCCGCCGAGCCAACCGCGACCGTCACCGAGCAGAGCCCGTTCCAGCAGCAGGATCGTCGGATCGTAGGCACGCGCGGCGCGGTCCCAGGCGCGACGCGCCCGCTGGCGATCGAACGAGGACGGCCCTCGATGATGGCTCATCCGGCCGGCGCCAGGATCGGTACGAAGCCCCGCCAGGCGAGCGGCGTGCCCGCGATGCGAGCCCCCGGCCGCGCAGCTGCAAATCGCGGTGCCTGTGGCCACCTGAACCCGCCTTCGATCACGGCCTGCATGCTACATGCCGGTAGTAGGCTGGACCACGGACGACGGCCGGGGAGTTCATCGGTGGGAGTGGACGACGAGCCCGGCAGGCGGGTCGCTAGCGCAGGGCGAGGAAGACGCAGGCCAGCGCCAGCGCGAC
The DNA here is from genome assembly GCA_021789355.1 of Chloroflexota bacterium. The sequence goes on from JAJYJR010000017.1 coordinate 11,392, forward strand.
CCCGGCGAAGGCCAGTCCCCACGACGCGCGGCGATCCGGCTCGAGACCGGTCGACTCACCGATCAGGGCCCGGATCCGTAGATCCGCCGCCGTCGCGAAGCCCGGGAGCGCGCCGAGCTGCGCGCCAGATGAGAGCTTGAGGAGGGCACTCGCAAGCACCGGCCGGGTCGCGCCAGCGGCGAGGGCAAAGGCATCGGCCGCGATCTCCACACGCGCGCGTTCCCGCTCGATCCACGCTCGCCCAGTCTCCAGGTGTCGCAACCACGGCTCGAGGGTGGAGACCGCCACAATGCGGAGGGGTGCGCGGGCGAGTTGGTGGTGGCGTTCGTGGACGAGGACGGCGTGCAGCTCTGCGTCGTCGAGGCGGCCCGCCAACTCGTCGCCCCAGAAGATCCGCGGCGCCCGCAGTCCGCCGACGAACGCGGTACCGAGGCCCGGCACGAGCGCCACGCTCTGGCCGGCGATCGACCCGGGCCGCGAGAGCCGGGCGATGCCCTTGACGAGGAGCGTGTGACGGCGAGCCTCGCGAGTGAACGCAATCAAGACGGCGAACGCCAAGGTCCCCGTTGACACCATCATCACATGACCGGCCACCTGTCCCCCAGCCATGGGTGCGAGCATGCAGCCGATGAGAGCGGCGAGCATCCCCGCCGCAAGCGCGAGTCGCGCCATCGGCTCAGCGTCCCGGTCGTTCACGGGCGAGATCCCTGAGCCGGCTCGCGACGTCGCTCTCGCCCAACGCGCTCGCGAAGCCGGCGACGGACGCTGCGCCGTAGCGCTCGATCAGTTGGTGGAGTTGCCGACGTCCGACCTGGGCCCGCAACTCCGCCTCGTCGAGCGAGGCCGTGTATCGGTACGCGCGCGCCTCCTTGGTCCGTGTGACGTATCCCTTCTCGAAGAGGCGGACGAGGATCGTCATCGCGGTGGTGTAGGCGACCTGGCGCTCGACCGACCGGTTCAGGGCATCGAGCACGTCGCCGACCGTCTGGGGCCCATGGGCCCACAGTTCGGCCATCACGCGCCGCTCGAGGGGCCCGAGGACGTCCGGCTCGCTCCGCGTCGGCTCACTCATACGAGCATGCTACTACACAGGGCGTGGCAGCCAGGGCGGAAGCGGTGATGCCATCGCGGCTCCTGGCCTCCACCGCCGGGCGACACCCGTCGCAGGGGTATACTACTTGCTCGGTAGTAGCTGCCAGTCAGCGACAGACCCATCAAGCGAGGTCTCCCGTGAAGTTCCTTCGGGCGTGCTACAACCCACGCGTCATCGTCGCGCTCGTGGCCGTTGCCGTCGGCATCTTCCTCGTCGCCCCGGGGGCGATCGTCGTCGCGGCGCCCTTCCTGTTCCTGGCGATCTGTCCGCTATCGATGCTCGTCACGATGCGGACGATGGGCGGGATGGAGAAGATGGACCGCTCGCAGCCGACCGAGCCGACCGGGGAACCGGCTCCAGCGCCGAGCGCCGTCCCGGCTGACCCAGCGGCCGCACTCCGCGCCCAGCTTGCGGCGGCACAGGCCGAGCAGTGGCGGCTCGTTGACGAACTCGCGCGGCTCGATCGCGAAGCGAACCCGGTCCACAATGCGACCAGCTCCCTTCCAGAGATGGGTCACCGTGCCGCGGAGGCTCGCTAGAGCGGGGGCCAGGTGATGGGGAACTGGCGCCTCGAACCCGAGGCCAACCCTCGCGTGCTAACCCGGGCGGCGCTCGACGAGCTTCGGGTGCGGCCGACCAGCTGGCCTCTCCCGGCGCACGCTTGCTGCGTCGCTCGATCGGCGCGGCCGTCGGCCTTTGGCTGACCGAACTTCGTCGGCGGGACGCTCGGCTTTCTCGGGCCCAACCTCGCGGGCGGATTCGGGGGCGTTCTGACGCTGGGCACGATCGAGGATGCGGCAAAGACCATGGACGCGCAGGGCACCTCGTTCAAGGACGGCGCACCGGCCCACTTCCCCGAGGCGCGCGCCTTCATCATGCTCGTCGACCCCGACCGCTACGAGTTCGTCCCCGGCGCGAGCCCCGAAGGGTCCGGCGCGGCCACCAACGTGCGGACCCTCTATCAGCGCTGCACGCACCTCGGCTGCACGCCGAACTTCTGTGCCACGAACTTCTGGTTCGAGTGTCCCTGCCACGGTTCGCGCTACGACCGGCTCGGGATCAAGGTGCTGGGCCTGGGACCCGCGCCGCGCAGCCTGGACCGCTTCGCCTCGACCGTTGACGCGAAGGGCGTCCTCACGCTCGACACCGGCAAGATCACCCTCGGGCCGCTGCCGATCGCCCTCGGCCAGCCGGGCGTGATCCCGCCCAAGTCACCCCTCAGCTGCCTGTAGAGGCCGGATCCGGTCGGCGGCACAGGAACGTCGAGCACCACGCGCGGGCACTCGCCGCGGGCCCCCACCCCACGAAGCGGGTGCGCCAGCTGGGCGTCGAAGAAGTCGAGCGGCAGGTCGCCGAACGCGCGATCCTGGACACCCGATTGAGTCCACCGAAGCTGCCAGCGGTGATCACCCCGGATGGCCGGATCGTTCGCCCGTGTGGCGCGTCTTGCGGTAATACCCCCGCCAGATGAGGCGGTAGATCGGGATCCAGCGCGGGATGTCGCGCAGGATCGGAATGAACGGCACGAGCGCCAGCACCCCCGTCAGGACGACCATGAGGAGGACGACGACGAGGTCCGCGTTCGGGGCCGTGTTGAACGGCGGGATCTGGTACCAGAACGTGTAGAGCCAGAGCCACGTCTGGCCGGGATAGCTGCCGGTCTCGTTCATCATGCCCCACTGGTCCCCCGTGAGGTGCTCCTGCGCCGCGAGGCCGGAGAGGTAGCTGCCGTCGCCCATGAAGAGCAGCGGCCGGGTGAAGTCCGTCTCATAGAGGTGGCCGCTCTGGAGGAGCAGCCCGTCGAGGCCGCCCGTGCGCGCGATCGCGAGCAGTCTGGCCATGAGCGTCGGCACCGGCCCGTAGTCCCCGGCCGCCACCGTCACCTGGCCGTCCGCGACGTGCGCGCTGCCGAGCGCCTTGGTGTACGCGGCGAGCCACGCGCCGCGCCGGTCGGCGCTCGCCCCATCATAGGTGGCCAGGGCCGACACGAGGGCCGGGTCGCCGGGAGTGGCGAGCGAGAGGGGGTGGAGGACGAACTCCTGGGCGGTGTCGATGCGCGTGCTCACGCCCGCCCATTCAGCCGGCGCGAACGGCCCGATCGCCTGAGCGACGCCCGGCGTGGCGGTGTACGGCGGACCGTACTGGGCCGTCCCGCTCTGGCCGGCGAGCTCGGCGGTGGCGGTCGTGACGAAGTCGACGGGATCGGCTTGGGCCCACTGCTCGATCGTGACCGGCGGCGTGTCCGGGGACGAGAGGACGCTCGCCAGCGCGACGACGAGGACCGCGGTCGCGGCGAGAGCGAGGGCCAGCTCCTTCAAGAGGTCGTAGGGAACCATCCGGATGCCGGCGTAGTAGCGCGCCTGGGGATCGGCGGCGCCGGTCATGGTCGCCGCGCTCCGTTCTGGCGCGGCGCACCGTCCTCGGCGCGGCGCGGGCCGGAGGGTCGCACAGCGGGCTCGATCGGTCGCACGACGCCCCGGAGGCGCACCTGGACGACGTGGACAGCGACAAGGGTGGTGACGAGGGCCGGCAGGAGCATCCCGTGGAGCCCGTACATCTGGCCGAAGTTGAGCACGTTCAAGAAGGCCCCGATGCCCGCGGCGTTTGGTCGCCTCCTTCGCGTTGACGGCGATCCACTGGGCATCGAAGTTCTGCTGGGAGAGGTACCCGGTGAAGGCCGTGACGATGCTGACCGAGAAGATCACCACACCCACCATCCAGGTCGGCGCCCGCCCGTCTCGCCAGCCGGCGGCGAAGTACCGGCCCCAGAGGTGGAGCACCATGAAGACGAAGAAGACCTGGACGGCCCAGAAGTGGAGGCTGTTCACGAAATGCCCGACGCCCGACACGTGCCACCACCCGGGCCCGAAGAACGCGAGCACGACCCCGCTCCCGACCGTCCAGACGAGCGCCGCGATCGCCACGACCCCGAAGACGTAGACCCACGAGCCGACGTATTAGGGCTGCCGCTCGGGGGAGCAGGTGCCCGATCGGCAGATGGCGCTCCAGGGCCCGCCGAGCCGCGAGCGTCCAGTTGGTCAGCTCCGACGGCGGGTCGGGTTCGGGCTCACGCATCGGGCTGATCCCGCTCGCCGTCGCTCTGGTCGCCGTGCGGGAACGGCGCGAGCAGCGCGGCCGCGAACAGGACGACCATCCCTACGATCATGAGAAGGTTCGGGATCGAGATGAGGACGAAGTTCCAGCTGAGGTAGGTGGCCGGGGCGTCCATGGTGAGACCCTCATTTGGCGGCGTGCGGGAGCACGTCCCGCTCCTTGTCGTTCCGATGGGTCCGATTCTTCCACCGGCCATCGTCGGGCGCCCGCGGCGTCTCGCGCGGCCCGTCGATGAACTGCCGAATCACCCAGCCCCGCCTCACGGGGCGTCACGCGGCGCCCCGCCGCCCACCCGGCCGAGGATCGTCGCCACCCGTTGCTCCATCTGCGCGCGATCGAGCTCCCCGAAGCTGCGATCGACGATCATGCCAGCCGGGTCGATGAAGTAGTGGGTCGGCAGGCCGAAGACGCCATAGGTCGAAACCGTCACCGCATCGGGGTCCAGCACGATCGGGTAGCTGAGGCCGTGCGCGCGCGCGTAGGCCGCGACTACGCCCGCCGGCTCCTGCAGGTCAACCGCGAGGATGACCAGGCCCTCGACCTGCCGCGCCTGCCAGATCGCCTCGATGGCCGGCGCCTCACGCTGGCAGGCCGGGCACCACGTGGTCCAGAAGACGATCCAGACCGCCCGGCCCCGAAGCGCCGCCAGGGTGACCGGCCGCCCGGCGAGGTCGCGCAGCGGCGCAGTGTTCAGCGGAGTCAGCTCGGGCGCCTCTGCTCCGACCGCCAGCCCCTGGCCCTGGGCGGCGATCCGCAGCAGGTCCGCACCGCTCTTCAGTGTGTCGACCGGCTCGCCGGCCGGCGGCGCGAGCGGGCGCAGGGCGAGCAGCCCGAGAAGCACCACCGCGACGAGGCCCGCGTTGAGCAGCCCGAGCTGGCGGATCGTGAAGGGTCCGATGCGCGGAGCCTCGCGATGAGATTCGGAAGCGGGGCCCGGCGGGACTGGAGGCGCGTCGCTCATCGCCATCCCATACAACTACACACCGTGTCGTAGTATGGGCCACCACGCCCGATCGTACCGACGAGCGTCGCGGCGATCAGTAGCCCCAGCGGAAGAGGCCGGCCAGCCGCGCGAACGTGCCGCTGTAGACGAGCGCCCCGACGAGCGCGATCCAGGCGCCGGTGACGATCTCGACCCCCCGGGCTCGCGCGCCGAGCCAGCTCGCCAGCCGCCGGAACCGACGAAAGCCGAGCGCGAGCGCCACGAACGGCACGCCGAGCCCGAGCGCGTACGCGACCAGCAGGAGTGACCCGACGCCCACCGTCGGCGCCGCCGCCGCGAGCGTCAGGATCGCCCCGAGCGTCGGGCCAATGCACGGCGTCCACCCGACCGCGACCCCGGCCCCGAGCAGCACCGGGCCGCCGCCGCCGAGCCACGGGAACAGCCCGCCGAGACGCGCGAGCGGGTGACGGCCGCTCATCGTGAGCAGGCCCATGGCCACGATGAGCGCGCCGCTCGCCTGGCGGAGGATGGGGACGGTCTGGAAGAGGGCGAAGCCGACCACGCCGAGTGAGACCCAGAGCAGCACGAACACGCCCAGGAACCCGGCCAGGAAGCCGGCCGCACGCCAGGTGGAACCGCTCACGACGGCCGTGCCTGCCGATCCACTCGCGCCGCCCGCGACATAGCCGGTGAAGACCGGCAGAACCGGAAGCACACAGGGCGAGAGACACGAAATCAGGCCCGCGATGAAGGCGACGCCGAGGGTCACGGACCTGGCCTCGCGCTCGGGCTCGTCGTCGGGTTGGCGGTCGCTCCTGCCAGGAGCTGCTCGGCCATCGTCCGGCGGGGATCGTGGGGCGCCACGGCAAGGAAGCGCTCCAGATCGGCCCGGGAGGCGGCCGTCAGGCCGCCGTCGGACTCGACGCGGGCGAGCGCGCGGAAGACGAGCGCGTCGGGCTGATCGGGTGCGAGCGCGAGCACACGGTCGAAGAGCGGTCCCGCCGCGGACGGACGGTCGGCCTCGAGGAGGATGGCGCCAAGCCCGAGGAGCGAGGGTACGTTCTGCGGGTCGACCTTGAGGGCCCGCTCGAAGGCGCCGATCGCATCGGTCGTGCGACCCGCGCCCAGGTACGCGTCGCCCAGCGCGGCGAGCGTCGGCACGTCCGAGGGCCGGGCACGCACGGCAGCCTCGAGGTCCGTGATCGAGAGAGCCGGTTGGGGCGCGGCCGGTTGGCCGGTGATCTGCTCCCCAGGCAGCCGCGGCCCCACGGCCAGCGCGAGCGGTGCGGCGACCGCCGCCACCAGCAGCGTGGCCACACCCAGGCGGAGCCATGCGGGGGCAGCGCGGATCGCGCCGGTCAGGGCCCCACTCCTGGCGGCGACCTGCCCCTCGGCGGCATCGCGGCGGGCCGTCGCGGCGCGGCGACGCAGCAGCACGAGGAACAGGGCACCCGCCACGACGATGGCGCCGGGCGCCAGCCAGAGCCCGAGCTCGGGGCCGCTCGACGAGGGGGTGAGCAGGATCCAGGGCCCATAGCGGGCCACGAAGAACGACAACACCTCGTCGTCGCTGGCGCCCGCGGCGAGCTGGTCGCGCACCAGCGTACGCATCGCCTGCGCCATCTGCGCCGGAGAGTCGGCGATCGACACGCCCTGGCACACCGGACAACGCAGCTCCGCCTCGAGATGCGCGGCCCGGACGTCGAGGCTCGTCGCGCGGGGCATGAGCGCGGCCACGAGGGCCGCCCCGACGGCGAGCGCCAGCAACCCAGCGAGGAGGGCATCGGAGCGGGCGACGCGGTTCCGACGCGCGGCGCGGCGCTCCAGAGGACGAACGGTCACGGGGCGATCGCCTCGATCTGGCGGGCCAGGCTCGCCGAGTCGAGCTGGCCGGTCTGCTTGGAGACGATCCGCCCCGCGCGGTCGATGAAGTAGGTCTCCGGGATGCCGAAGACGCCGTAGTCGAGTGCCGTGCGCCCGTCGGGATCGACGAGGCCTGCGTAGGTCTGCCCGTACTGGCGCATGAAGGCGCGGGCGTTCTCGGGGCTGTCCTCGTAGATGACGCCGAGCACGACGAGTCCGCGCCCCGTGTAGTCCACCGACGCCGCTTGCAGCAGCGGCGCCTCGTCGCGACACGGCACGCACCACGACGCCCAGAAGTTGACGATGACCGGGTGGCCCCGGAGCTCGGCCAGCGAGACGTGATCGCCGTCGAGGGCGGCGAGCGAGAACGGCGGCGCGGGCTTGCCGACGAGCGGAGAGGCGACGATGCCTGGATCACGGGTGAACCCGACTGCGAGCGTGCCGAGCAGCACCGTCGCGCCGCCGACGAGCGCGATGAGCAGGAATGCACGGCGCCGCCCCAGTCGCATCCGGGCGCTGCCGGGCTCAGTCATCGGCGAGGCCGGGACGAGCGACCGGGTGGGCGACGCTCGCCGCACCGGCCACGCGGCGCCGTTCGGGCCAGAACGCCAGCAGTCCGCCGAGCGCCATCACGCCGCCGCCGGCCCAGAGCCAGCTCATGAAGGGGTGAACGCCCAGCTGGAACGTCGCGGTGGCCGCATCGAGGTTGGCAAGCGTCACATAGAGGTCGCCCGTGAGGCTGCTATCGACTGCGGGGCTCGGGATCGCCTCGCTCGCGTTCGGGAACAGGTTCAGGCTTGGCGCGAGCGCGGTGGCTCCGCCCGGGCCGACGGCTCGCGCGTCGGCCACGAGCCGGACCCGGCCGCCCGTCGTCACCTCGTGGCTCGCGAGGAAGGTCAGGGTGTACGGCCCTAGCGTCGCCGAAGCACCGGGGCGCAGGGTGACGGTCACCTCGCGCCGGCCCACCCCGGCAGCCACGATGGCGAGCGCGATCAGGGCGACCCCGGCATGGACGACGAGCCCACCCAGCGCGCGGCGCCGGGCCCCAAGTCGGGCGGGCCGCCCTCCGGCGCTCGCCGCGCGCAGGCCCCTCGACCTCCGCGTGATCGACCATCCGGTCTCGACGAGCGCGAAGCTCCCAGCCGCCACACCGGCGATCGCCTCCGGCGGGCCGCCGAGCGCCAGGAGCGCGAGGCCTGCCAGCGCGGCCGCACCGGCCCCCGGCAGCAGACGGCGTCGGGCCCTCGCATCCCACTGACCCCACGGCAGCGTCGGCCCGATGCCCGCGAGGACGATCAGGGCGAGCGCGAGGGGGCCCACGACCCGCTCGAAGTACGGCGCCCCGACGCTGAGCTGGCCCGCCCCAGCCGCTTCGGCCAAGAGCGGGAAGAGCGTGCCCAGCAGCACGCTCCCGGCGACCGCCACGAACAGCAGGTTGTTCAAGAGGAACGCCGCCGGGCGCGCGCCGAGACGAACGGTCGGCTCGCCTGCCGGGAGGCGCAGCACGACGAGCGCGATCGAGCCCACCAGCACGACCGCGAGCAGGGCCAGGAAGAGCGGCCCGATGGCCGACTCGGTGAAGGCGTGGACCGAGGTGAGGATGCCGCTGCGAGTGACGAGCGTGGCCAGCAGGGTGAGGGCAAAGGACGCGACGACGAGCACGACGTTCCATCCCGCGAATAGGCCGCGGCGCTCCTGGATCATCGCCGAGTGGAGGAACGCGGTCGCCGTGAGCCATGGCAGGAGCGCCACGTTCTCCACCGGGTCCCAGGCCCAATAGCCGCCCCAGCCAAGCACCGCATACGACCACCAGGCGCCGGCCACGAGCGCGAGCGAGAGCGCGATCCAGGGCCCAAGGGTCCAGCGCCGGGCGGCCCGCAACCAGGCCTCGTCGAGCCGACCCTGCCAGAGCGCCGCGACCGTGAGGGCGAACGGCACCGCGAGCCCGACGAAGCCGAGGTAGAGCAGCGGCGGATGCACCGCCACGAGCGGGTGGTTCTGGAGCAGCGGGTTCGGGCCGGGACCGTCGGCGGGCACCGGATCGATCTGCCCCCAGGGGCTGCCGGGCCCGGCCACGATGAAGGCGAAGAAGCTGAGCAGCCCGGCAAGCACCGCGAGGCTCACCGGAAGCAACGAGCGGTCCGCCAACGACGTCCGCCAGGTGAGGAGCGCGGTCACCCCGGCGAGCAGGATGGCCCAGAAGAGGATCGAACCTGCCAGCGCCCCCCAGAGCGACGCGACCGTGTAGAGCAACGGCGTCTCGCGGCTCCCGACCTCGGCCACGTAGGCCACGCTGAAGTCGTGGCTGACGAGCGCCGCCTCCATGATGAGCCCCGCGGCGAGCAGGGCCCCGAAGGCGACCCGGACCATCGTCACCGCCGGCGCGAGCGGGCCGCCCCGCACGGCCCGGATCGCGTAGGCACAGCCGAGGAGCGCCGCGCCGAGACCGACCACGCTCGCGGTCAGGCCCGCGAACCCCATCAGGGACTGCCTCCGCCCGCCTGAAGCTGTTCGACGACCCCCGGTGGGATCGTCTGGCCGGGAGCGAGGGGCGCATAGACCTCGGAGTGCTTCACGAGCACCTCGGTCGCGATGAAGCGGCCAGGACCGCTGGCGTGTCCCGCGACGACCACGGCGACCCCGTCGCGGAAGAGGTCCGTGGGCAAGCTGGTGGAGCTCACCGCGACCGTCGTCGTTCCGTCGGTGAGGGCGAACGAGAGCGTCCTGGTCGCAGCGTCCCAGCGCTCGGACTTGGGCACGACGATCCCGGCGAGGCGGACGGTCCCATCGCGCTGGTGGGCAGAGAGCTGGGTCGGAGTCACGTCGTACTCGATCGCGCTCGTGAGCGCGACCACGACCAGGGCCGCCAGGGCCGCAGTGACGAGGGCAAGGCCGATGAGCGTGATCGGACGCGGGCGACGGCGCATCATCGCTCTGTCGCGGGGAGCCGGGCCTCCTCGGGGAGGCGGGCGTCGCCCGGGCCGATCGACCCTGCGACGCGGTCGCGCGCCCGCTCGAGCGCGGCCTGGAGGGCGCGCGCACTCCGCTCCCGCCGAACCAGGCTGACCGCGTAGCCGACGAGCCCGAGCGCGCCCGCCCCGTAGGCGGCGGCGATGAACGCGGCGTCGGTCACGCGGCCACCTCCAGGAGTTGCCCTGCGGCGTCGCGCGTCGCCTCGAGGGCGACCCGCCGATGGAGCAACCAGACATAGAGGAGGGTGAAGGCGAGCACATTCGCGATGAGCACGGCGAGGAACCGATCGTCGATCGTCGGGTCGCCCGGTCGCAGGACGCTCGGCGCCTGATGCAGGCCGCTCCACCAGAGCACGGAGAAGTGGACGATCGGGACGTCTGCGAAGCCGATGATGCCGAGGACCGCGCTGAGGCGGGCCCGGCGCACCCGCTCGACGAGCGACGCGCGCAGGAGCACGTAGCCGAGGTAGATCACGAAGAGGATCGCGGTCGTCGTCAGGCGCGGGTCGAATGTCCACCAGACGCCCCAGGTCGCCTTGCCCCAGATCGAGCCCGTGACGATCGTGAGCCCCGTGAAGAGCAGGCCGATCTCGGCGCTCGCAGCCGCGACCCGATCGTAGCGGAGCTCCCCACGCCGGAGATAGAGAGCGCTCGCCGCCATCGTCACGAAGAAGGCGAGGAAGCCGAGCCAGATGATCGGGACGTGGATATAGATGATGCGAAAGACATCGCCCATCGTGCGGTCGGGCGGCACGCCGAAGAGCCCGATCCCGAGCGTGATCGCGACCGCGCCCCAGGCGAGCCAGGCTGGGGGGCAAAGCACGAGCAGCCGACGCGCCCGGCTCATTCGGGCGCCGCCGCGGCTTCGTAGACGAGCAGCCCGAGCCCAAGGTACAAGGCCGCTTGGATCGCCAGCAGCCCGAGCGGGGCCACCGCGTGGGTGGCACTTCCGGCGAGCACCGCGCCCGACGCGCCGCTCGCGGTGAGCAGGGTCGGCAGCAGCAGCGGCAAGACGACCACGGGCAGCAGCAGCGCGCGGTGGGCCGTCGTGCCGACGAGGGCCTGGGCAAGCACACACACGGCCGCGGCCGCGAGCGCCACCGCCAGGGCGAGGGGCACGAGCGCCGTGAGCGCCGGCCCAAGCGGCACGTCGAAGAGCACCACCGCCAGCGCCCACAGCACGCCTTCGATGCCCACGAGCACCGTGCCGAGCGCCAGGAGCTTGCCCACGTACAGAGCACGCCGATCCTGCGCCGCGAGCCAGAGCCCGGCGAACGCATCGTCGACGCGATCGACCGCGTCGAGCCGGTCGCTGATCGCGATCGCCGCGAAGGCCAGCGCCACCCAGACGACGCTCGGTCCGAGCGCACCGAGGCGTGCCGGGTCGGGGCCGATGGCCAGGGCCATCACGAAGAGAGCGGCGCCCCCGAGCGTGGCCGCACCGGCCAGCGCCGCGCGGGTCCGCAGCTCGATGCGCAATCCGGTGACAGCCAGGGCGAGCGAGTCGCCGAGGACGTTCATGCGCCGGCCGCCGTCGCGGCGTCGGCGGGCTCGAGCGGCCGATCGGAGACGACCCGACCGCCGGCGAGCCGGAGATATCGAGTCGCGATTCGCCGCGTCCGGGCCTCATCGTGGCTGGCGTAGAGGACGAGCCGGCCGCTCCGCCGCAGCTCGATGAGCACCGCGGCGGTCGCCTCGGCTGCCGCCGCGTCGAGTGAGGCGAAGGGCTCGTCGAAGAGGACCACGTCGGGATCGGCGACGAGGGCGCGCGCGAGGGCCACGCGGCGCCGGGCGCCCGCAGAGAGCTCGCCACAGGGCGTGGCGGAGACCTCGGCGACGCCCAGGCGTTGGAGAAGCTCCAGTCCGTCGGCCAGCGGCCGCCGAGCCAGACGGGCGGTGAGGGCGATGTTCTCGAGCGGGCTGAGCGCCGCGTAGAGGTGACCGGCGTGCCCGACATAGGCGATCCGAGGGGCTGGTGCGCCGGCCGCTCTGGTCCACACGACCTGCCCGGCGCTCGGCGCGCTCAGCCCGGCGATGATGCGCAGGAACGTGCTCTTGCCCGACGCGTTGGGCCCATGAAGTGCGATCAGCTCCCCGGAGCGGGCCGCAAGATCGGCCTGCCAGAGCGCCACCGTCTGTCCATAGACCTTGGTGAGCCCGACCGCTTGGAGTGCGATCGGGCTGCGCGGCGAGGGGGTGATCAGCGGTGCGAGCGGGACGGACATGACGCAATCCATTGCACGTGGGGACGACAGTATGGAGTCTACGACAGACGCGTCGGAGAAGCGCATCGGCCATCGACTTCCGTGCGTCACCTCACGGACCGGATCCGCCGACGGCCATCGATGGGCATACCCCCGGATCAACCAGCCCCGTGGGCGTGGCGGTGCTGGTTCTGGCGGCGGCGGGCATCGTCGGGGTCATCGCGCTGCGCGGTGGGGTGGGTGGGCCCGCGGTCACGGTGGTCGGCGGCTCCCAAGGGAACCAGCTCCATTCGTTCAACGCCGACCACCATGCCCCGTTCATCTCTTTGGCCGACTACTACCCGCACTGGGCGAGTCACGACCCGAACTACGTGTTGGTGGATGTGCGGGAGGCCGGCGAGCGGGCCGCCGCGAAGATCCCCGACGACATCTGGGTTCCGCTCGCCGACATGCAGACGAGTGGCTGGCAATCCCTCCAAACGTTCAAGGACAAGTTGATCGTCCTCTATTGCGACTGTCCGTGGCAGGAGGGTGCGACCGCCTCATCCATCCTCGAGGCGTACGGATTCAGCGACGACCACATGCGGGTGCTCCACGAGGGCATCCCTGGCTGGCAACAGGCCGGTTATCCGATCGTGGCCGGCGGCAATGTGTGCATCGGTCAGAGCTGGCCGCAGGCGTGCGGCGGCGGCTGATCGGGGCCGCCCTGCTCGCCCTGATCGTCACCGCGGCAGGCGGCTGTGGGGCCTCGCCTCCGGTGCACGACCACGCCGTCACGATCACGGGCGCGGGCTACATCCCCTCGGTGCTGCACATCAACGCCGGCGATACGGTGACCTGGATCAACGAGGATGCCGACAGGCTGCACACCGTGACCGCGCGAGATGACAGCTTCGGGTCCTGGTTCCTCGGCGATGGGCAGCGCTACACGGTGAGGTTCAACCGGCCAGGGACCTACCGCTATTTCTGCGATATCCACCCGAGCATGGTTGGCGAGGTCGACGTGACGTGAGCTGGCATCCCGAAACCCCACCATCGATCAGGCCCGCTGGGCGCGATGAGCGTTCCGCTTTGAGCTTCAGCCAGAAGGAGACCTCTGCAGCACGAGCGGAGCCAGGCAGTGGGCAAACCCGCCCGCGACGGCCGCCCCGGCGGATCCCCACGATCATCCTAGCGACGTTGACAGTCGGCCTGCTCGCGGGCTGTGGGGCCTCCGGCCCGAGCTCGGCGCCGGGTGGGGCCTCGGCGGTTCCGCCGGCGCCGTCGCTTTGCAGCGGCCCGTTCACCCGAGAGGTCCCAGCGGCGATGGCCGACTTGCCACTGACCGATGACGCCGGACAGACGACCAGCCTGGGCGCCTACAAGGGCAAGTACGTGGTCCTGACTGACTTCCTGACCCTCTGTCAGGATGTCTGCCCGATCACCTCCGCCAACTTCGCGCAGATGGTCGTGGCCGTGAAGGCCGCGGGTCTCGCCGACCGGGTGCAGTTCGTCGAGCTCACCGTCGACCCGGAGCGCGACACCCCGACTCGCCTGCACGCCTATCGGGAACTCTTCCACGCCCCCGTCAACTGGTCGCTACTCACCGCCAGCCCGAACGTCGTCGCGCAGATCTGGAAGTACTTCGGTGCCTGGTATCAGAAGGCCAGCGAGACCGACCCACCCGGTATCGACTGGCTCACCGGCAAGCCCCTCACCTACGACGTCGACCACCAGGACGTACTGGTCTTCCTCGACGCCGACGGCCGCGAGCGGTTCGCCGTCGCCGGTCTGCCCAACACCGCCAGCGTGCTCCCGCCCACCCTGTACACGTTCCTCGACGACCAGGGGCGCACCCACCTCCTTCACCCGGAGCCCGATGCCTGGACCATCCAGCAGGCCCTCTCGGTCCTCAGCTGGCTAGTAGATCGTTCCGGGCCAGTCCTTACACATCAGACCAGTCCAAGGTCGAACTTGTTCCAGCGGAACACGACGGGCGCGTCGTTGAACTCCGCAATGCCCGCCAGGATGCGGGCCTTGAGCTCGT
>JAJYJR010000464.1 GCA_021789355.1 Chloroflexota bacterium
GTCGACGTCGGCGTGACGGTGGGTGCTGCCGCAGGTGTCGACGTCGGTGCCGGGGTGGACGTCGCCGTCGGTGTCGACGTCGGCGTGACGGTGGGTGCTGCTGTGGATCCTGGGGTCGGTGTTGGCGTCGCGGTCGCCGCGACCACCGTCACGGTGACCGATGCCACGACCTTCGATGTCGGCGATACGGACGCTCGCACCTTACCTCCCGGCCGAGCGCCGACGTACTCTGCCGCGATGGTGTGTGTGCCCTGAGTGGCCGTTGACGGGATCCTGAGCGTCGTGCTGAAAGCTCCTCTGCTCGTTGTCTGGGCAACCGTGCTGGTGAGCTTCCTATCCCACAGCAGCACAACCCCGCGGCGCGGAGTAAACCCGCGTCCCGAGACGGCCAGCCATCCCCCTGCGACGGGCGAGCCGCTGACCGAAAGCGTCGGTGCGGCAGCAAACGTCTGCAGTGGGGGAGTGAGCAGGGCTCCCACGAGGATCAGGAGCGCCACGGCCGCGAGGCGCGGCCGGGCGAGCGAGTGAGACGAGCGAGGAACGCGACTGATATCGTCGCCGCGGCGTTGGGAGAATGCGCGGGGAATGCGAATCCAAGACATAGCGTGGTTCCTTTCGGCAACCCGGCTGGCTTCGAGAGTCCCGTGGTTTTGCGGCCCCGTCTCACGGCGGGTGTGCTCTATCGAGGAGCCGCGTCTGTGGGCGCGAACCCCAGCCCCTGATGGGCCGAATGCTCGCGGAGGCTATCGCCCCGAACTTGACTCGCCTAGCCTGCCATTCGTACCGGCACCCGGTCGTACCGGCGATCAGTCGTACCGGCGACCGGCAGAATGGCCTATGGCGGTTGCGGGGCGCATGGTATGGGCTGGCACTGGATCACGCTGAAAAACGGGCCTTCCACCCGGCCGTCGCTGCAGCAGAGGTGCCCGGAAGACGAAGGCGCATGCTCGGCGTATTGCCTGTGCCCGGTCCCGGGCCTAGGATGTGTTTCCTGGGGCCCGACGGATCGTGACCTGGCCCAGTTCTGATAGGTACGCCGCCGGCCACCAGCGTCGCTGAGTAGGTCATGCTGCGAACCGGCGACCTTGTCGAGGTTCTCTCCGGATCCGAGATCCGCGCGACGCTCGATGCCGATGGGTGCCTCGAGGGGCTTCCGTTCATGCCGGAGATGACCGCCGAGTGTGGTCGCCTCCACCGCGTCGCGACGCGAGCCGAACGAGTATGCGTCTTCCCGCCTCAGGTTCCCTTTCGCCGGCTCGAGCACGCGGTCGTGCTCGACGGCCTGCGCTGTGACGGCTCGGCACACGGTGGGTGCGGACTCGGCTGCATGCTCCTGTGGAGGGAGGCGTGGCTCCGAAAGGCACCGCCGACGGCCGCACGCCTGGACGGGTCGGCCGGTCCCCCGGGGCTGCCCGCAGTTGATCCAGACGCGACGTTCACATGCGCGCCGGTCCGGCGCACGGGTACCGACCGCTATGTGTGTCAGGCAACCGAGCTTCCGGTCGCCACGTACGAGGGGCAGTCGATCTGGGCGCCCTGGCAATACGTGCAACTCATGCGGTCGGGGGTCATGACGCCGCGCGTTCTGGCCAGCCTTATCACACGGATGGCACGGCGGCGGCTGAGCCGCGTGCTCGAGCGCCCTAACGCCAGATCGTCGACCGCTGCCGGAGACGTGGTGCCCCTGGCGCCGGGGGAACGCGTGAGGATCAGGAGCCGCCGCGAGATCCGTGCCATGCTCGACCGTCATGGCAGGCACCGGGGACTGCCGTTCGGGGGCGACATGGTCGACGAGTGCGGGCGCACGTACACGGTTGCCCGTCGTCTGGAGACAATCGTCAAGGAGGACACAGGGGAGCTCCGCTCTCTACGCGACACGGTGATCCTAGATGGCGCAGCGTGCGACGGGTATCTGGGCTGCGCACGCAGAATGCCGTTCCTGTGGCGCGAGCAGTGGCTTGAACGTGTTCCCGACACCGCGTCGTTGGCAGATGCCAGGCCTTCCTCCCCTCGCTCCGGATCCGGCATCCTGGCTGACGGTGCCCTGCCCGTGGCGAGTGCGCTGCGCGTGAAGCGGGGCATCGATGTGGTCGGCGCGATCGCAGGTCTGACCCTGCTGGGGCCGCTGATGGCGTGGACCGCGCTGGCGCTGCTGCTGACGCAAGGTCGCCCGATCCTCTTCCGGCACGTGCGCCCAGGCCTTCACGAGCAGCCCTTCACGCTGCTGAAGTTCCGCACGATGCGGTCGCCCAGGGCCGACGAGGTCTGGTACCTGACGGACGAGCAGCGCCTCACGCGTCTCGGGCGCGTCCTGAGGTCGACGAGCATCGACGAACTGCCGGAGCTCTGGAATGTCCTTCGAGGGGAGATGAGTCTGGTTGGGCCCAGGCCCCTCCTGATGGAATACCTGAGCACGTACACGTTTGCCGAGCGCCGTCGTCACAACATGCGGCCGGGGATCACCAGTTGGGCTGCCGTCAACGGACGGCATACGCTCAAGTACCGGGAGCGCCTCGCTCTGGACATCTGGTACGTGGATCACTGGAGTCTGTGGCTGGACCTGCAGATCGTCGTTCGGACTGCCTGGCAGGTGCTCCTCCGTCGAGACGTGGCGGCAACCCAGGACTCGCTGCATCTCGGTTTCCCTCTGCCCGAGTTGGCTGGCGGCACCCATGCCGATGGGATCCAACAGACTGCCGACCTATCACTTGAAGATGGCCTGTGCGAACTGGGGCACCGCGGGGCCGTGCGATGAGCGGACGCGGGCATTGGGAGCACGGGTCGGAGTTCCACTGGCAACCCATTGATCTGGGCATGCCGGAAGCAGTGCCCTGGGAGGATGGGTTGCTCCTGTCGTGTGGTCGCGACGCCCTCCTCCTTCTCCTTGCCCACGGTTACCGGGAGCGCGGGTGGCGTCGGCTGTGGCTGCCCGACTACTTCAGCCAAGGTGTGGTTGCCGCTCTGACGCGGTCCGAGGTCGAGTTGTTGGCGTTTCCCGACAACCCTCTCCTGCCAATGCCGGCCCCGCCGGCCGCGACACCGGGCGACGCTGTTCTCGTCATGAACTACTTTGGCATTCGGGCCCCCGGCTCCCTGGAGCTGCGTGAGGGGGTCGACGTGATCGAGGATCATTCGCACGACCCGACATCCGAATGGGCGCGCTCGAGTTCGGCCGATTTCTGCATGGCGTCCTTCCGGAAGGCACTGCCGTTGCCGGACGGTGGTGCGCTGTGGTCGCCACGTCGCCATTCGTTGCCCTTGGCGCCGCCTGAGACAGCGCAACGTCGTCTCGCCTCGGCCGATCGAGTCGCCGCGATGCTCCTGAAGGCGATGTATCTCGACGGCCAGCCGATCGACCCGGCGAGCTACCGGCTGCTCGAACAGGAGTCGGAACAGGAATTCGGCGTAGGGGTGCCGTCGTCGATGACCCAGTTCGCGCGGACCGTGCTCTCGGCGTTCCCGTTCGAAGGCTGGAGGCGCGCCCGTATGGACAACTGGGAGGCGTTGCGCGCACGTCTGGCGGACGTCGAGTGGATCAGCCTCCTGGCCCCGACGGCTCCGAACCAGGCGCCCTTCTCGGCGCTCCTCGTGTTCGACAGCGCGGAACGACGCGACCGCGTGCGGCGCGAACTCATCGGCGTCCGCGTGTACCCTGCGGTTCTCTGGTCGCTCGAGGAACCGGTGCTGACCGCCGGCCGCGACGCGCTCGAACTGAGCCGACGCGTGCTCTCGATCCCTTGCGATGGCCGGTACGGTCGCGAGGACATGGAACGCGTCGGCTCCCTCATCGAGGCTGCAGGGTCCGCCTGACCACCCGGCCGCTGCCCGGGAATCGACGGTCACCAGGGGCGCGCGACCGACCAGCTCCGCCCCGTGGTCGTCGACCCGGTGAGGCCGACGTCGGCGCCGGGGTCAGATTGCTGCCGAGCGGTAACGAGGGAAGAACGTGTCGGGCGTGTCTCCTCCCGTTGCCCGCACGTGCTGGGCCACGAGCTCGGCGTACCGCGGCCGGTCCAGGACCCACCGACCCGTGGAGAACACGTGTCGGCGTCCCGAGAACTCGCGCTTGAAGAAGAAGAGGCTGTCCTCCCGTGCTCCGCGTCCGCCGCCCAGGTGCAGGACGCGCTCCCCTCGCGCGCGAGCCCACCGCCGGGCGTCGTCGAGGAGCAGCTTGGCCGGGGACAGGTGACGGAACGCGTCGTTCGACGCGAGCAGGTGCGCCTGAACAATCCCGGTCCACTCCAAGAACAGGCCGGCTGCCGCAACGTCCGCGCCGCACCTCACGACCAGAAGGTGCACATGGCCCGGAAGCGCAGCACGCAGCTGCCAGAAATCCTGCTCCGCCATGAGGTAGTAGTCGGCTGCCGCGTTCCTCTCCATGGTCGCGCCATAGAGCCGCGCGAATGTTTCGATCTCCGCCCACTCCCTATCCTCGGTGGTCGTCAGGCCCGCGCGGCGGGCTGCGGCGATGTGCTGGCGAAGCGGCCGCGCGTAGGCACTCGACGCGGCATCGTCGTCGATGGTGCAATCGACCGAGACCGTCGGCCCCTCCGCCACCACGCCCAGGCTGTGGTCGTCGAGCGCTGAATCAACGGAGAACGTCGCGGCGAGCTCTGCGTTTCCGAGCAGGGGATTGAATCGCGTGAAGACGGCAACCGCGCGCTCCGAGCGCCACACGTCAACCGCGGCGGACCAGGCCTGTTCGAGGAAGGGGTCGGAGGCGTGGCAGTCCCAGGCCACCGGTCCGGGATAGCCGTACACAGAGGTGACCTCCGTGTCGTCGGCACCTGCAAACTCCGGCAGGTCGCCGATCTTTCGAAGCAGGTACGGCCACGCAAGGCCGCACGAACCGTCCTGAACCAGCAGCAGACGCGGGCTGCCTTCCCCACGCCCCTGCGCGAAGCGGTGGTATCCCGCCGAGTGGTAGACGTCACGTTCGGCGCCGCTCAGGGCCTCGTCCCATGCCGGTGCGTCCGAGCCGAGCACGTCCACGCGCATCAGGATGCCCTCGTGGCCTGTTCCATCGGCCGCTCCACTTCCTCCGTCAGCGCCTGCGCGACCACCTGCACGTCGTCGTCGCTCAGTCGGCTCGAGAACGGCAGGGCGATGGTCGACGCCGCCACCCGCTCGGTCACTGGAAAGTCACCCGGAGCGAATCCGAAGCGCTCCCGATAGAGGGGCTGGAGGT
>JAJYJR010000465.1 GCA_021789355.1 Chloroflexota bacterium
GCCGTCACGCCCGCCCCCCATCGTCAGCGCGATCGTGCGCAGGACCCGATTATCCCGGCTCTGGGAGCGACGTGCGCGGAGACAGGGCTCTGCCCGCGAGCCTGTCTGCGCGTTACCAGACGAAGGGCACGAGCCGCTTCGACCGGCGGGCGTACTCCGCGTACCCAGGCAGCTCGCGGGCCAGCAGCCGCTCCTCGGCCGCCATGCGCCGTGCATAGGTGCGCCCGAAGAGGGCACCCAGTGCCGTGGCCACCGCCGCGCTCCCCGAGGTGAGTCCGAAGCCGGACCAGGCCAGGAGCGTGCCGAGATAGCCCGGGTGTCGTACCAGCCGATAGGGGCCGTCGGTTACCAGCGCCTGCGTCTCACCCGTGCGCAGCGTCCGTGAGTACGCTGCCCCCAGCGTGCGCATCGACCAGGCGCGCACCAGGAGTCCGCCCGCCTCCAGGAGGATGCCTGCCTGCGCCGCCCGCTGCGGCAACCGGGGTCCCGGCAAACGCCCGGCCAGGAGCGGGAGCGTGGCGCCGAGGGCGAACGCCCGCGCGATGTCGCGCGTGGTGCCCGCGTCGCCGGCGGAGGCGTGGAGGCTGGTGGCGTGGCCACCCTCCCGGACGCGCGCCTCCAGCACCAGGAACCCGACGAGGCCGAGGTAACCGGCGCGGAGCTCGCGCGAGCCAGACCGAGGTGGCCCCTCAGGCTCCGGGTTCAAAGCGCACCACGTCCCCGACGCGCAGACCGGCGCGCGTGGCCGCCCCGGCCTCGAGCTCCAGGCACCCACGCGCACCGCGCACGAACCAGACCACGCCGAGCCATGGGCGCAGGCCTTCCCGCATTGCCACCACGCGCCAGGTCGTGGGCGCGGGTCGGGCCCGGCTGATGAGCCGGGCGCTCGACTGGCTGGTAGTGCCGGGTTCGCCAAGCGGGGCGGCGGATGCCGGCGACCCGTCCTCCGCCGGCGCCAGGAACACCGCATCGATGGCGAAGCGCATGAAGAGCATGTGGATGCTCGCGTCCGTGGGGAGCCAGAGCCCCTCGCCCGGCGCCAGGGCGCGCCGGCCCATCAGGCCCCGGAAGCGTGCCCAGATGGAGCGGGCGGTGCAGACGTCGGACGCCAGCAGCGCGTCAGTGCGCGCGATCCGGACAGCGGAGCTCACGGTTGGTGGCGCCTCAGCGCGGCACGGACCACGGGATCGTCCGCGGCAGCGGGCGCGGGAGTGGCCACTTCGCGGAGGCCAGCACGATCGGCGGACGGGGGCTCACGCTCCGCAGCCAGACCCGCGTTCAGTGACCGCCGGTGTTGAGGTTGACCGCGATCAGGATCAGCGCCGGTCCGAGGATCACGGCAAAGAGCGAGGGGAAGATGCATCCCACGAGCGGGAAGAGCATCTTGATCGGCGCCTGGGCCGCCTGCTCCTCTGCCCGCTGCCGGCGCTCGATGCGCAGCTGCTCGGACTGCACCTGCAGCACCTTGCTGATCGAGACGCCCAGCTGCTCGGCCTGGATGACCGCGCCGATGAAGTTCGTGAGCGCCGGTACCTCGGTGCGGGCCACGATGTCGCGCAGGGCGTCGCGCCGCGCCTTGCCGACCCGGATCTCGGCGAGCGCCCGCCGGAACTCGTCCGGGAGCGGGCCGACCATCTTCTCGGTGACCTTGCCGAGCGCGGCGTCGAATCCGAGCCCGGCCCGGACCGAGATGGTCAACAGGTCGAGGGCATCCGGGATGGCGAGGAGGATCTGCTTCTGCCGTGCCCGGATCCGTCGGCCGAGCCAGAACTCCGGTGCCAGGTAGCCGACGCCGGCGCCGGCTACGGCGATGAGGACCCCCTCGAACAGGCTGCCCGCGAGGATCCCGAAGACAAGGAACGCGATGGCGGCCAGGGCGATCGCGACTACCACCTTGAGACCGAGGAAGTCGCTGGTGCGCATGTTCCCCGGGTGCCCGGCCATGGCCAGGCGCTTCTCGGTGCGGCCGGCCTGGGTCGCGCTCGTGAAGCGCTGGGCGATGCCCGAGAGGCGCTGCGCCAGGGGGCGGATCGTCCGCTCGAAGAGCGGCTGCTGCAGCTCGAGCTCCTCGAGGTTGCGCGCCTGCATGGTGCCGAGCTGGGTGAGCCGGGCCTGGACCGGGTCCACCGGCTGCGACTGCGCGATGCCGACGAAGACGAGCAGGATGCCGAGGGCGAGAACCGCGCCGACGACGATGGGCAGGATCGACATCGCTCAGACCTCGATGTCCACGATGCGCCGGATGAGCAGGAAGCCCATGACCATGGCGAACCCGGCGATGGAGAGCACGATGACGCCGGCAGGGAGTCCAAGGACCTCCGGGGGCTTGCGGAACATCGGCTGCATGAACGATGGGGCGATCAGGAAGAGGATCCCCGCCAGGCCGAACGGCAGCCCACCCACGACGTAGCCGGAGAGGCGCTGCTGGGCGGTCAGGGTGCGGATCTCGCCCTTGATGCGGATGCGCTCGCGGATCGTGAAGGCGATCGAGTCGAGGATCTCGGCGAGGTTGCCGCCCACCTGGTGCTGGATCGAGATGGCGGTGACCATCAGCTCGAGGTCGTCCGATCGGACCCGCCGGAGCATGTTCTCCAGCGCCTGGTCGAACGGGAGACCCAGGTTCACCTCCCGGATGACGCGCCCGAACTCGGTCGAGATGGGCGGCCGCGTCTCGCGCACCACCAATTCAACCGCCTGGAGGAACGAGGAACCCGCCCGGAGGGCGTTCGCGATGAGCGTGATCGTGTCCGCGAGCTGGCCGTTGAACGCCTTGAGGCGTGCCGAACGTCGGTGGCCCAGCCAGAACCGCGGCAGCATGAACCCGATGACGGCGCCGATGACCCACGCGAGCGGGCTCGTGAACGCCTGGACGAACGGGCTGAGGAGGATCATCAGGAGCGGGATCCCGAGCGTGCTGCCCGCCCAGATCGCCAGGTACTCGCTGACCTTGAGGCGCAGGTCGGCCCGGGCGATGTCACGTGCCAGGTTGGCGCCGAAGTCGCGCGCCTCGATCCCCCGGTTGAGGGTGGCCATCGCAGCCGAGTTCGCCAGCATGTCCGTGATCGACGGCGTGCCGGCCTTCTTCTTTTCCTCCGGGGTTCGGGCCGAGGCGTACCGCTCGAGGCGCTCGGACACGCTCGAGCCACGGGCGCTCGCGAGCCCGATGGCGACGAGCAGGATGGCGAGACCGGCCACCACGGCCAGACCGAAGACGATCGGGTTGTTCATCTCGCCACTCCCCCGCGCATGGGCCTGCGCGCCTAGTAGTTGAACCCGAAGAGCCCGGGCGGCAGGTGGATGCCCGCCACCTCGAACTTCTCGACGAACTTGGGCCGGATCCCGGTGGGCCGCAGGCGGCCCTGGATCTGGCCCTCCACCACGCCCGTCTGCTCGAAGACGAACACATCCTGCATCACGATCACATCACCTTCCATCCCCTGGACCTCGGTGATGTTCACGATCTTGCGGGTGCCATCCTTCAGGCGGTTCTGGTGGACGATCAGGTCGACGGCCGACGCGATCTGCTCGCGGATGGCCCGCAGCGGCAGCTCCACCCCGGCCATCAGGACCATGGTCTCGAGGCGGGAGAGCATGTCGCGCGGGGTGTTGGCGTGGCCGGTGGACATCGAGCCGTCGTGGCCGGTGTTCATGGCCTGCAGCATGTCGAGCGCCTCGCCCGAGCGGACCTCGCCGACGATGATGCGGTCGGGGCGCATGCGCAGCGCGTTGCGCACGAGCTCGCGGATCGGGATGGCGCCGCGGCCCTCGATGTTCGGCGGGCGCGACTCCAGGGTCACCACGTGCTCCTGGCGCAGCTGGAGCTCCGCCGCGTCCTCGATGGTGACGATGCGCTCGTCGTTGGGGATGAACGAGCTGAGCACGTTGAGGGTGGTGGTCTTGCCGGAGCCCGTGCCGCCGGAGACGAAGACGTTGAGGCGGGCCTCCACGCACGCCTTCAGGAAGTCGAACATCTCCGGGGTGGCGGTGCCGAACCGGATCAGGTCGTCCACCGTGAACGGGGACGCCGCGAACTTCCGGATCGTGAGCACCGGCCCCACCAGCGAGAGCGGCGGGATGATGGCGTTGACGCGGGAGCCGTCGGTGAGGCGGGCGTCGACCATCGGCGAGGACTCGTCCACGCGGCGGCCGATGGGGGCGATGATCCGGTCGATGATCCGCATCACGTGGTCGTCGTTCTGGAAGACCACGTTGGTGAGCTCGAGCTTGCCGGACCGCTCGATGTAGACCTGGCGCGGCCCGTTGACCATGACTTCGGTGATGCTCTCGTCGCGCAGGAGCGGCTCGAGCGGCCCGAGGCCGATGATCTCGTCGGTGATCTGCTCGAGCATCCGCACGCGCTCGGCGCGCGTGAGAGCGAGCCCCTCCTCGTCGATGACCTTGCCGAAGACCTCCTCGATCTGCCGGCGAACCTCGACCTGGTTCGAGAGGTCGAGCTTCGGGTCCAGGTCCTGGATCACCCGGTTCTGGACCCGGAACTTCACGTCCCGGAACGACTCCCGCACCGGGGCCTGCGGCGTGATGCGCGGCGCCGTGGCCGCGCCGCCGTTCGACGGCACCGGCTGGCCGGCCGGCGTGGGCGCGCCGGGCGTGGTGGGAGCCGGCAGTGTTCCGCCCGCGGGCCGGGCGCTCTCGATTCGTCTGAGCAGGGACATTGGCGCGCTCCCTCAGGCTCGCGATGGGCTCATCGCCGGGCGAAGATGGACCGGCGCGGGGCCGAGCGTGTCGCCGACGCATCGGCGGCGCCCGGCTCGACCACGGGGCCGGCAAGGTCTCGGGCGAGGCGGAGCAGGTCCTGGCTGACCTGGGCCTCGGGGTTGCTGGTCACGAAGGGGATGCCGCGGTTCAGCGCGTAGACCACGCTGCGCCCGTCGCTGACGACGGAGTGATCGACCTTGCGGCCGATCGAGCGCTCGACGTCGGCCACCCGGATCCCGAGCGAGGAGTCGGCGCGGTTCAGTACGAGGGCGATGCGCCCGTCGTCGTACCCGAGCTGGCGCGCCACCTCCAGGAAGACCCGCAGGTTGCGGATGTTGGTGATCTCGAGCGTCAGCACCGCGGCGATCCGGTCCGCCACGTCGAGCATGGCGAGCATCATGTCGCTCAGGATCGGCTGGGTGTCCACCACCACCAGCTCGTGATCCTCGCGAAGCCGCTCGATG
>JAJYJR010000466.1 GCA_021789355.1 Chloroflexota bacterium
CTCCTCCAGCTCCGAGGACACGAGAACGATGCCGAGGCCGCGTTCCGCCAGTTGGACGATCGTTTCATAGATCTGCTGCTTGGCCCCGACATCGATGCCCCGCGTCGGCTCGTCGAGGAGCAGGAGTTTCGGCGTCACACCAAGCCACCGACCCAGCAGCACCTTCTGCTGATTGCCGCCGGACAAGGTCATGATGTCCTCGTCGGGACGCTGCGGGACCACCGCCAGCTCGCGGAGTAGCCGCACGATCGCGCTCGTCTCTTTGCGGCGGTTCACGAGACCCCACCTCGTAAACTGCGCCATGCTCGGCAGGCTGATGTTCTCGCGCACCGACATGCTGGCCACGAGGCCTTGTCCACGACGGTCCTCGGGGAGCATGGCAATGCCGCGCCGGATCGAATGCAGCGGCGACCGATGCAGGTACGTTCCCGATTGGAAGTCCACGCGCCCGTCGTCGGCCGCGTCCGCCCCGAACACGGCGCGCAAGGTTTCGCTCCGGCCGCTACCGACGAGCCCGGCCAAGCCAACGATCTCGCCAGCGTGCACGTCGAACGATACGTCGAGCACGGTGGGGAGAGCTTGCAGGTGCTCAACGCGCAGCAGGGGCGGCATGCCGGACATGGGCGCCGGACGTCGGCGCGGGAAAGCGATCTCGACGGACCGGCCGACCATCGCCATGACCAGGCTCGCCTCGGATTCCTCCGCGGCAGGCGCGGTCCGCACGATCTGCCCATCTCGCATCGTGGTCACCACGTCGCACGCCTGCAGTACCTCCTTCAGGAAGTGGCTGACGTAGACCACCGTCCGGCCATCGGCTGCCAGCCGACTGATGATCTGGTGCAGGTGGTCGGCCTCGTCCACGGTCAGCGCCGAGGTCGGTTCGTCCATGACGATGAGCCGCGCATTACGGGCCAACGCCCGGAGGATCTCGACCTTCTGGCGGTCCGCGAAGCGTAGTGACCGCACCCGGGCCGTGGGATCCAACCGGAAGCCGACCTGGTTGTTCAGGGCATCGAACCGCTCCACCTCTCGCTCCGAGAGCAGGCCATACCGTCGCTCCTCGATGCCCAGGAACACGTTCTGCGCGACTGTCAGCTCAGGTACCAGAGACAGTTCCTGTTGGATCATCGCGATCCCGCTCTCGAGGGCGGCTCGCGGCGACCAGTGCCGGACGGCATGGCCGAAGGCGACGAAGTCGCCGGAGTCGCGTTCGTGGATTCCGCTCAGGACCCTGCCCAGCGTGCTCTTGCCGGCTCCATTCTGGCCGACAAGACCGTGCACGCTACCCGCTGTGACATCGAGATTGACATCGACCAGGGCGCGTGTCGCGCCGAAGTGCTTCGAGACACCGTGGAGCCGTACCACAGGCTCCATGAAGCGGATGTCAGCCCTTCCACTGGCCAATGAAGTCCGGATTGGCCTTCAGGATGGCGGGGGTCAGGAGCGGACTGAACGGCTCGAACGTGTCCTCGTTGATGACGACGGGCGTGGTGTTGCCCTGGAGGTACTTCACCAGCGTGTCGACCGCGCTCACCCCCATCGAGAACGGGTAGTCGGCCAGGAGATTGGTCCACTCACCGGATCGCACCGCGGCGACGCCCGCCTGCGTGGCACCCGCTCCGGTGATGAAGATGGACTTCGGATTGATTCCCGCAGCCTGCAGGGCGAGCACCGCGCCCTCTGTCTGCTGGTCGGCATTGGACAGCACCGCATTGATCTGCGGGTGCGCCTGCAGGATGTCCTGCATGACCTTCAGCGAAGTGTCGCGGTCGTAGTTCCCCTGGCCCATCGCCACGACCTGGATATTCGTGTGCGGCTTGAGGTCGGACAGATACGCGTCGTAACGCACCTTGTCGAAGGGATACTGCAGCTGGCCGATGAGGATCACGACCCGGCACGGATTGATGTTCTGGCAGTACTGGATGAGCGAGTCAGCCTGCAGCTTGGCGCCGTCCGCGGGAGGTCGGGCGATCGTTCCGATGATGCCCGGGACCTGCGGCTGCAGCGTGGTGAGATTCGGGCCGATCGGGAACAACGTGGTCACGGTGGGGATCTTCGCGGTCTGCCACGCGCTCTGGATCGCGCTGGCAATGCCGACGGTGTCGTTGGCCACGATTGCAAAGCCGTTGAACTTACCTGACGTTGTGGCGTCTTCCACCTGGCTCAGCTGAACCGAGGCCGAGAACTGCCCGTCGTACAGGGTTGCGTGGGCGCCGACCTTGGCGGCCTCACTCTGGATGCCTTGCCAGACCGACTGGCTGAAGCCGTTGGCGCTCGAGGCCGCGAAGAAAGCAACGTTCAGGTTCGCACCGGACATCGCGGATGGCGCCGCTGCGGCCGCCTGACTGGCCGGGGCCGCCTGACTGGCCGGGGCCGCTTGGCTGGCCGGGGCCGCTTGGCTGGCCGGGGCCGCCTGGCTGGGTGGACTCGAAGTACTGCTTGCCGAACTACACGCGCCGGCGACGAGCGCGGCTGTGACCAATAGCGCGACCCGACGGTACGTCATCGTGGCAGACCCTCCTCGGCCCGATCGGCTGACGAACATTCCCTCTGGGGCTGGAGTCGAATCTACGCGCACTTGTCAACCAAGCTGCACACCCGCTAGGCAATCACTCGGACTCAAGCGCCAGCCACGCAGGCTGGCTCAACGGGCCCCACTCGTAGCTGACGCCGACCCGGACCCAGGCTGGCCGGACTCACCGCCGGCGCGGGCTGCAGTCCTCGTCGTGGGAGATGAGCACGCGGGCAGCAAATGCAGCGCGAAACCGCGGCGACCCGTCGAGTCGGATGACGCAGCCTACCCCGATGCCTTCTGCAGGGGCAGGGGGCCAGCCCCGCCGGCCGAATGCGACACGCGATACTCGCTGACGTTCACCCGTTCCGCCCAACCGAGGTGATCGGCCATCGCCTGCCTCGCCCGTTCGGGAGAACGGGCCTCGATCGCCTCGAAGATGGCTTCGTGGCCATGCTGTGATGCGGGGACCCGGTCCGGGCTTGCCGTGACGCTGACCGTCCGCGTCAGCACCAGAACCTCGCCCATCTGGTCGATGAGTTGCAGGAAGAGGCGGTTGTGCGTGGCCCGCAGGATGGCGTCGTGAAATGCCACGTCGTGGGCGGTGTACGCGTCGGTGTTGTGCCCTGCTTGGCTCAACGCATCGAACTCGGCACGCATCGAGGTGAGGTCCTCCGGGGTTGCGCGTTCGGCGGCCAGGGCGGCGGCCTCGGTCTCGATCACGCGCCGCAACTCCAGGCTGTCGGCGATGATGTCGTCGATCGCCCCCACCTCGAGTCGGGTGGCCAGCAACTCGGGCGCGAGGTCGTTCCACGCCGTCCGTTCGGTGACGCGGCTGTAGCGGCCCTGTCGGCTCGCCACCATGCCGAGCGTCGCGACGATCTTGAGCGCCTCGCGCACGACGGGCCGGCTCACCTCGAACTGGCGAGCGAGGTCGCCCGCGGCGGGGAGGGGCTCGCCCGGCTTGAGGTGGCCAAGGAGGATGCCTCCGACGAGCGCGCGCGCGACCTGAAGCGGCAGGGTATGCGTCTCCACCGAAGGGAAGCGCGCGGCGGAGTGACCGTCGCCGGACGCCGCGCTTACCATCGGCGGGCTCTCATTTCGTCGTGCCGAACCAGTCCGAGCGCTGGTGGGCGCGAACCGGATCGCAGGCGCGTCCCGACCAGGTGCGGTGTCGGATCCTGATCCATCCTCGCCGGGCCTCCCTCGTGCGTCCCGTACAGCAGCGCGCCGGTACATGCTAGCGCAACTAGCATAGCGTGATATCTTATCAGGTAGGTAGATAACTCCGCATGGTCACGGGGAGGCATGAACACACGCTGGTCGGTGCAGGATCCCTGGGGGTAGCGCAGAGCCGCGGTGCCATCGCGCTGAGGAGTCAGCGACTCGCCGGCGCGGCGCTCCATGCGGCCGCGGCATCTGGCGTGGCCACGGCGCCGCAGCCGACGGGTGTCTGCTTCGATGTCCAGCGCTTCTCGATCCACGACGGCCCGGGGATCCGGACCACGGTGTTCCTGAAGGGCTGCCCTCTCTCGTGTCCTTGGTGCCACAACCCCGAGAGTCAGGCCCTCCGTCCGGAGATCCGCATCATCGAGACCCGCTGCATCCATTGTGGCTCGTGCGGAGCCGTCTGTTCGGAGGGGCTGGCGGGCGGCCCGTATCCTCCCGATCCCGCGCGCTGCCTGCGCTGCGGTGCCTGCGCGGAGGTCTGTCCCACCGGGACCCGGCAGCTCGTGGGCCGCTCCTACGGCGTGACGGAGATCCTCGAGGCCGTGGAGCGCGACCGACCGTTCTACGACGAATCAGGCGGCGGCGTCACGTTCTCGGGGGGCGAACCACTGCTCCAATGGCGCTTCCTGGTCGCCTGTCTTGAGGCCGCCCGACGGCGGGGTCTGCACACGGCGGTGGACACCAGCGGGTTCGCGTCCGTGTCGGTCATCCGAGCGGTCGCGGCCTGGACCGATCTGTTCCTGTATGACCTCAAGGTGCTCGATGCGGCCCGGCACCTGGCGTTCACGGGCGTCCCGCTCGAGCCGATTCTGCGCAACCTGCGGGCACTCGACCGTGCGGGGACCCGCATCTGGCTGCGGGTGCCCTTCGTGCCGGGCTATACGGACGACGAGGCGAACTTGACCGCGCTGGGGACCTTCGCCGCCGGCCTGCGTCACACCCGGCAGCTGCACCTGCTGCCCTATCATCGGCTCGGCGCGGACAAGTACGCGCGGCTCGGGCGCCCCGACCACCTGGGCGCGGTGGAGCCGCCGACGACCGCGGTGGTCGAGGGCGCGGCCACCTACCTTCGGACCTTCGGCCTGGACGTTCGCGTGGGAGGGTAGCGCATGAACGAGCGGGTACAGCGACTGCGCGAGCGGAGTGTGGCGACTCATCCCAGCGTCTCTGCCGAGCGCTCCCTCCTCATGACTCGCTTCTACCAAGAGCACCGTGGCAAGCACTCGATGCCGGTATTGCGGGCCCTGGCGTTCCGGGAGCTGTGCGCGCGCAAGACGATCACGATCGAACCTGATGAGCTGATCGTCGGCGAGCGCGGGCCGACCCCGAAGGCGGTGCCGCTGTTCCCCGAACTGACCTGCCACAGCCTCGAGGAACTGCGCATCCTCGATGGGCGGGAGAAGACCAGCTACGCGGTGGCAC
>JAJYJR010000467.1 GCA_021789355.1 Chloroflexota bacterium
CCGGCGAGCACTTCACCCCGCGCGAGGTGATCCGCCTGATGGTCGATCTCCTCTTCATCGAGGACGACGACGCGCTGCGCACGCCGGGCATCGTGCGCACCCTGCTCGACCCCGCCTGCGGCACGGGTGGGATGCTCTCGGTCGCCCAGGAGTACCTGCGCGAACTCAACCCGGCGGGCCAGCTCATCGCCTTCGGCCAGGAGCTGAACGCCGAGACGTAGGCGGTGTGCCGGGCCGACATGATGCTGAAGAACCAGCCGGCCTCGAACATCCGCTTGGGCAACAGCTTCAGCGAGGACGCTTTCCCGGGCGAGCGCTACGACTACCTGCTGGCCAATCCGCCCTTCGGGGTGGAGTGGAAGAAGGTGCAGCAGGTGGTCGAGGACGAACACGCGAAGCTCGGTTTCGCCGGTCGCTTCGGGGCTGGCCTCCCGCGCATCAACGACGGCGCGTTCCTCTTCCTGCAGCACATGGTCAGCAAGCTCAAGCGGCCCGAGGAGGGTGGCGGCCGCCTCGCCATCGTCTTCAACGGCTCGCCCCTCTTCACCGGTGGGGCGGGCTCGGGCGAGAGCGAGATCCGACGCTGGATCATCGAGCACGACTGGCTCGAGGGGATCGTCGCGCTGCCCGACCAGCTCTTCTACAACACCGGCATCAGCACCTACTTCTGGATCGTGGTGAGGTCCCACCCCTGCTGGGCCGAGGCCGTGGTTGGCCGCCGAGGATGAGCGCTTCTACCAGCACCACGGCATCGACGTCATCGGGCTCGGGCGCGCCTTCCTCTACGACGTGACGCACCTCTGCGCCTGCCAGGGGGGCTCGACGATCACCCAGCAGCTGGTCAAGGACGTCTACCTCAGCGGCTCGGATGGCGGAGTCTACAAGCTCGCCGACATGGCCCTGGCCCTGAAGGTCGAGTTCCCGTACACCAAGCAGCAGATCCTGGCCGGCTACCTGAGCGTCGTCCCCACCGGATACGGCCGCTACGGCATGGCGAATGCTGCCTGCGCCGACTTCCATCGCCCGCTCGCCGCGCTCGACCTGGGCCAACTGGCCTTGATCGCGGGCATGCCCCAGGCCCCCTCCGCCTACGACCCGCTGCTGCACCCGGACCTCGCCCGTGCCCGGCGGACCACGGTGCTGAAGGCGATGGTGGACGAGGGCTACATCACGCCGCAGCAGGCGAGCGCAGCAGGCACCGAGGCGGTGACGCTGCCGCCCGCGCCCGGGGGATGCTGAGCCTCCCCGACCGATCCCGACTGGCTGGCGCAGGGCGGCCTCGCTCGTGAAGCTCACCACGCTCCCGTGGCCACCCAGACCAGGGTCGCGCCCACCATCACTCGCGCGTGTCGATCGTCCATGGAGGTGGGCATGCCTGGGCGCGACGCGCTTCACCCTCGCCAGTCGGTCCAGAGGGGCTGCGGACCAATCCGCGCCGCATCCCGGATCGACCGGCTGGCCGCCCGGCTCTGGGGGAGAGCCGTGCCCCTGCATCGTCGTAGTCAACGTGCCGGGCGACCAGAGCCGCTGGTCGTGCCGCCCGCGGTTCCCGGCGACAAGGCGCAGAATCGACGGGACATGATGCCGGGGACCGACCTGCTCGCCAGGCGACCGCCCGCGGACCGGCCCTGCGAGTCCGACCGAGGCGACTGGGGTGGGCTCTGTCCGGCCTGCGGCCGGCCGCTGCCGCCCCGGCCCGACCCGCTCCAGTCGTGGCACGCAGGGCGCGCCGTCGACCGAGCCCGCTCCGCGCAGGCCCGCGCCTCGTCGCGCCAGGCGTCGCTGCGGGGCTGGCATCTCTGAGCGAACGCCGGGTGGACTTGGAAGAGTCGGTGACCTGCGCATCGCGACGCCAGCGCTTCCGCGACCCGCCGGGGCTCGATGCATGCCCCAGATCGGGGCCACGAAGTGCTAGGCCGGGCACTGAGAGCGAGCAGGCCCGCTATGCGGCAGCGCGAAGGGCCGCAGCGATCCAGTACGGCAGGACGATCCGGCATGTGGGAACCGGAGGCTCTAGCCCTCTCGCCCCGACCATTCCAGGGCTCGATGTGAACAGCTACGGCTGGGACAGTCCCGCGGCCTGGTTGCCCGGCCCGCGCGTGAACGCGAGCAGGACCTCCACCGTGGCGGGGCTCTCGAGATTGGCCAGGAACGGGATCCCCTGGACCACGATGCCCCAGGCGGGGAAGGAGATGGTCAGCTCGGCGAGCACCCGGATGGTGCGCTCCGTGCGTTCGGCGCTGACCGTGAAGGGCACGACCCTCGTGATCCCGTCGAAGGTGAGCTCCCCCGAGGCCGGGTATCGAACGACCGCGCCGTTGCCCGGCAGGGAGCCGAGCGGGATGGGCTTGCCAGGACGAGCGTGGCGGTCGGATGGGTGCTGGCTCCGAAGACCGTGCGCTGGGTCGGGTTGCTCGTGAGGGCTGCCACATCGGTGGTGAACGAGCCCTGCGTCACCGTGCCTGCGGCGATCGTGAACGAGCCCCAGACCCTCCCTGTGCGGCTGACCAGCGTCGACCGCTGCCCCAGCAGCACCTGCTGCACGCGCCAGCCCACGACCGAGCCCGGCCCGACGTGCCAGATCCCATCGAGCGGGACGCTGCCCGCGTCGGCCACGGGCGCCACGCTGGGCAGGGCCAGTGGGCC
Source organism: Chloroflexota bacterium (assembly GCA_021789355.1). The sequence continues at coordinate 2,647 of JAJYJR010000467.1, forward strand.
GGGCGCGCTGATCGTGTGCGAGTACGCGATGATGCTGCCCGCTCCCAGGACCACCACGCCCGCAAGCACTGCGGCGAGCACGCGCGCCCACCGTCGCCGCCGCGCCGGCCCGTTCACGCTGGTGCTCCGTCGTGGGATGCCGCGACGGCGACGGACACGCCAGCCTCCCTCGGACGAATGCGAAAGACGGGGAACTGCGCGGCGACCGGCTCGAACTCGGCAAGCGGTGCGCGCTGGTCGACCGGAACGAACGAACGGGCGGCGGGGGCCACCTGCAGGTGCCGGCGCAGGACCGGCGCCCGCGCCTCCGGCGCCACCTCCTCGAGGCGCACCGCCTCGCGCCGGCCGCGCCGCAGCACCGCGCAGCCGTCCGCCGCGCGCACGTTGGCCACCCAGGCGGCACGCTCGCCGAGCATCGCCACGAAGTAGCGCTCCCCCTGCCAGTCGGCCACGATGAGCGGGAACGAGATCGTCCGTCCCGACCGACGCCCCCGTACCTCCAGCGCCACCAGACGGCTCGGCCCCAGCCCGATTGACGCGAGGAGCGCCCAGCCGCGGTTGAGCACGGCGGCCACCCGGTTCGGACGGCCGGCCCGGTACATCCAGCGCTCGTTCCGGTATACCCATCCCCTGGGAAGCGCCACGGGCCGTTCCTCCACACCTGCTGTGCTGCTACGCTGTGAGAGACGCAAGATAGCACATACAGTACTTGGGATGTCATGTCTCACACTGATGCTCCAGCCCCTCCCCGGGCACACCAATCGGCAGGCTTCGGTCGGCGACGCCAGCGACTCTCGGACCAGGAGACCGAGCGCCGCATGCTCGATGCCGCGCTCGCCATGGTCAACGCGACAGGGCTGACGGTCAGCCTCGATCACCTGAGCTTCGAGGACGTGATCCGCGACGCGCGCGTGTCGCGGAGCACCGTGTACCGACGCTGGCCGTACAAGGACCTCTTCTTCAGTGACCTCCTGAAGGAGCTGGCTCGGGCGGCGACGCCGGCCTCGGTCTCCAGCGAGCAGACCTCGCTGCCGGAGATCCGGCGGGTCGTCCTCGAGCACCTGGACTGGCTGCGAACGCCGGATCGGCGCCCGGAGCTGATCCTCGAGCTGATCCGGCGGGGAGCCGTGCCCGAGTTCGAGACGATGCACCGCTCCACCGAATGGCGCACCTACCTCGCGCTGCACGCGACGTACCTGAGCGTCGCCGACGACGAGCTCCGGCGCGATCTGCAGGAAGCCCTTGCGCGATCGGAGCGGGACTTCATCGGCCGCATCGCCGCCGCCTGGCAGCGCCTCGTGGGGCTCTTCGGCTACCGCCTGCGGCCCGCGCTCGGCGCCACCTTCGAGGACTTCGCCAGCATGGCGAGCGCCGACCTGCGCGGGCACGTGATCCTCTCTCTCGCGGACCCACGCATCGGCACACGGCGATTGCACGTCAGGGCGCTCGGAGCGACTCAGGCTGCGGACTGGTCCCCGCCGGGTCTCGCGCTCGCCAGCATCGCGCAGGCGTTCTTCGAGCCCGACCCCGACATCACGTGGGACGAGGCACGGGTCGCGGCACTCCTGCAGGCGCTCGAGTCAGGGGCAGGGCCCGAGAGCTCGCTCTCCATCGACGGGTCGCCCGGGGACGACGCTCAGGTCCGCTAGACTTCACCACGTCGCGCGCACAGGACCGCCGCGGCCATCGGCTCGGCCAGCGCGCTGCCGGCGCGCGGCGGCGCTTTGGTCCCGCGGGCGCAACCCGCGGCCGGGTGGACTCCACGCAGGCGGGCGCCAGCCGCCGGAAGAGGCGGAAGGGCGATGACATGGCTATCGTCGTCGCCACTCCTTTCGCCCTGACCAGATCATCGCTCCGGCAAGATCAGCTGCGCCCAGACCGACGAGCCACCGCCAGCGATCGCCGGATTGCCCCGCCATAGCGGTTCGCGTACTGACCGGTCTCGCCCACCATCCCTACTCCAGCATGGGCCCTCGGCGCCTGACGGGTACCGGGGGTCCACGTGTGTCGTGTCGCGATGAGTATCGGCCGGCGAGCCGTCCGGGGTCAGCATGATCGAGGCCATCAGCCCCATGAACATCGCTCCCTGCGGAGGCACCGGTGGGCAAGGTCCTAGCCTCTGCGCGCCACGGGCACCGCGCCCTCTCGCCGCCAGGTCGGGCAGCCGCACCTCGAACCCGGGACGGCGACGGTCTGACGCGCGAGCTCGGGTCGGCTCCTGCAGAGCGGCGGGCGCTCTCCCGGCGGGCTCGTCTGGCGTAGGCTCCGGGGGTGCGACGCAGCGGCAGGTGGCAGGGCGGGACGCGGCTCGGCGCCGCCGTCTCGACCGCGATGCTGCTGGCCGCGCTGGTGTCCGGCTCCGGCGCCGCGGCCCTGCCGGCGGCCCCGGGGTCTCCGGCGACCGGTCCGCTCGCGACATCGGCGGCTGGCCGGATCGACCTGACGGCGCTGTACCACGACAGCCGCGACGGCCTGTATCGCACTCCCGGCGGGGCCGTGCCGGCGGGCACGGCGATCA
>JAJYJR010000468.1 GCA_021789355.1 Chloroflexota bacterium
TCGTACGACGCCGAGACCGGTGCGCCGAGCGACTATGCCAGCGACATCGTCCTCTACCGGGATGGCGTGCAGGTTGCCGCGCAGACGGTGCGCGTGAACCAGCCGCTGCGCTACGGTGGGGTCAGCTTCTACCAGTCGTTCTTCGGACCGGCCACGGCCCTCCGGGTTGCGGACGCCGGCGGCACGGTGCTGTTCGACCAGGGCGTTCCCCTGCTCTACGGATCGGACGACGGGAGCGAGCGGATCGGGCAGTTCACGCTGGCCGACCAGGGGCTCCGGGTTCTGGTGGTCGCCACGGCATCCGGCGAGCAGAGCGCCACCATCAAGCCCGGGCAGATCCAGGTGGAGGTCTACCCCATCGGCTCGCAGTCGCCGCTGGACGTGAAGGTCATCGACCAGGGCAAGCCGGCCTCGGTCGGGCCGCTCAACGTCACCTTCGTCCGGGAGCGGCAGTTCACGGGCCTGATCGTGGCGCACGACCCCGGCCAGGTCCTGGTCTGGTCCGGGGCGATCGCGCTGATGCTCGGCGTCTGTCTCGTCTTCTTCTTCCCCAACCGGCGGATCTGGGCGCAGGTGGTTCGCCGGGAGGACGGCGGCGACGTTCGGATCGGAGCGCTGGTGCGCCACGACGTCGCTTTCCAGTCCGAGTTCCAGCACCTCGTGGACGATCTGCAGCGCGACCTGGCGGGTCGTGCGGCGCACTGAAGGAGGACGGAGCCCATGTTCAAGATGTCGGAGTACAGCTTCGTCGCCGGTCTCCTGTCGGCGGCGCTGGCGCTCCTGTGCTACGCGACCGCGTTCGCGTCCGTGCGCGTTGCGCACCGGCGCACCGCGCTCGCCCCGGCGGGCCCGGGCGGGGGCGGCTCGCCGGTCGGCGCCCCGTCGATCACGGTCGTGACCCGCGGCCCCAGCAGCCTGGCCACCTATGGAACGCTGATCGCCTGGCTCACCTTCGTCTTCCTCAGCGCCTCGCTCGTCTTCCGCACCATCGCCGTCGGCCACGGGCCGTTCGCCAACATGTACGAGTTCTCCGTCGCGTTCGCGTGGGGCATCACCGGGGTCTACCTGTACTTCGAGCGGCGCTATCACCAGCGGGTGCTGGGGCTGATCGCCCTGCCCGTCGCGCTGGCCCTGCTGTTCTACGCCACCACGATCCCCTCGATCTCCGAGCCCCTGGTGCCGGCGCTCCAGAACAACCTCCTGCTCACCGTCCACGTCGCGGTGGCGATCGTCGCCTACGGGACGTTCACGGTCGCCTTCGCCGCCGCGCTCCTTCACCTCGTCCAGCCGGAGGCGGGCCGGCGTGGCCTGCCGCGGCCGGAGCTGCTCGACGAGATCTCGTACCGCTCCGTGGTGATCGGTTTTCCGTTCCTGACCCTCACCATCGTGCTGGGGGCCGTCTGGGCGGACGTGGCGTGGGGGAGCTACTGGAGCTGGGACCCCAAGGAGACCGCGTCGCTGGTGACGTGGCTCATCTACGGCGCCTACCTGCACGCGCGGGTGGTCCGCGGCTGGCGCGGCTCGCGGGCGGCATGGCTGCTCGTCATCGGGTTCGCGGCGACGCTCTTCACCTACTTCGGCAACCTGTTCTTCGGCGGTCTCCACAGCTACAGCGGCCTTGGCTAGGGCCGCGCGACGACGGCATGCCGGACGCCGAGATGGATGCATCCCGGGAGATCGAGATGGACGCAATCCGGTTGCGGGACGCTGTGACGGACAACGGCGCGACGGGTCGCCGTGCAGCCCGCGCGATCCCGACCCTGCTGATCCTGCTGGTCACCGCGGCGGCGATCCTGGCTGCTGCGTTCCTCTCGGACAGGGGCGCGTCGGCCTCCGCGGCCGGCGGCATGACGGCCGTCTCCGTCACCGGCACCGCCTCCGGCGCGGCTCCGGTGATCGGGAAGCCCGCGCCGGACTTCACCGCGACGACGACGGACGGGCGCCAGGTCAGCCTCAGCGACTACGTCGGACACCCGGTCTGGCTGACGTTCGGGGCGAGCTGGTGCCAGCCGTGCCGGGCGGAGAACCCAGACGTGGAGGCCGCCTATCGCAGCTTCCAGGACCGGGGGATCGTGGTCCTCCAGGTCTACATGTCGGAGGATGCCGCGTCGGTTCGCGACTACGCCGGGCGCGTGGGCATCACCTACGTCACCGTGCCCGATCCCGACGAGCGGCTCTCGGCCGAGTACCGGATCCTGGGGATCCCGTCCCACTTCTTCATCGACGCCTCCGGAAAGCTCGTCAGGATGAAGATCGGCAGCCTCGACCCGCAGTCGATGCGCGCCGCGCTGGAGGCCATCACCGGGTGATCGGGCGCGCCGTCCGGCGCATCCGCGGCGTGCCGGCCTCCGGCCGGCGCGGCCTGTTCGTGCTGTTCGTGCTCGTCGGCGCGTTCGGGGCGGCCCTCGCGGTCGGGACCGTGGTGGCCGTCCAGTGGACCGAGACCACGGACTTCTGCGGACGCTGCCACACCATGGGTCCGGAGCTGAAGGCGTACGAGATGTCGCCCCACCGGGAGGTCGCCTGCGTCGAGTGCCACACGGAGCCCGGGATCGCGGGATGGGTCAAGGCGAAGGTCAACGGCACGCGGCAGCTCGTCGAGGTGCTGACCGGGACGTTCCCCAGGCCGATCCCGGCTCCAGACCATTCGCTGCTGCCGCCCACCAGCGTCACCTGCCTGAAGTGCCACGACATCGGTCCGCTCGTCGCGAACGGCGGCCCCATCAAGCTGGTGCTCCAGAACCAGTACCAGTCGGACGAGGCGAACACCCGGGACGCGGTCGCGCTGGTCGTGCGACCCGTCGGGTTCGGCGCTCCGGCGGCACCGGCGACGGGCGACGCGCCCCAGGCGGCCGGCGAGGATACCGCCGCGCGCGGTGTGCACTGGCACATCGCGTCGGACGTCGAGTACGCGACCGCCGACCCGCTCGCCCGGACGATCGACTACGTGGCGATCCAGGAGGCGGGCGGCGAGCGCGAGGAGTTCATCGCCGCGGACGCGGTCACCGTCTCGACCGACGTCGCGCCCGACATCGCTCGCCTGCGGGCCGAAGGCCTCCACCGGATGGACTGCATCGACTGCCACAACCGCGTCGGGCATGGTGTCCCGGGCATCGGGGAGGCGGTCGACGCCAGCATCGACGCCGGCGAGATCAGCGCGCAGCTGCCCTGGATCAAGCGCGAGGCGACCGCGCTCCTCTCGGCCGACTACGCCTCCGAGGCGGACGCGACCAGGGCGATCGCCGGACTGGGTGACTTCTACGCGCAGCGCTACCCCCTCGTCGCGACCGCGCAGCGAGCGGCGATCGAGCGCGCCGTCGCGAGCATCGGGACCATCTACCGGCTGGTGGCCACGCCGGACATGCGGGTCACCCAGGCCACCTACCCGGACAACCTGGGCCACCAGGCCTCGCCCGGCTGTTTCCGCTGCCACGACGGCGCCCACTACCGGGTGGTGGATGGCGCCGTCACCGGCGAGGCGATCCCGTCCCAGTGCGCCACCTGCCACACGTTCCCGCAGATCGGCGCGATCGAGTCCGGCGTCCTGATCGGCCAGCGGCCGGCCTCGCACAACGACCCGCTGTGGGTCTTCGATCACAAGGCCGGACTCACGTCCGATGACCCGTCCAGCCAGTCGTGCGGCGCGTGCCACACCAGGACCTACTGCCAGAACTGCCACCAGACCCCGGCCGTGAAGGTCTCCCACGACGGCATGGTCCTGAACCATGCGAACGTGGCGCGGCAGGTTGGCGTCGCCGCATGCGCCTACTGCCACCAGCCCGCCTACTGCGCGCAGTGCCACGCAGAGCCGGTCCTCCCCACCGGTCCTGCCGGGACCGGTGGCCTGGGCGTGCTCCGCCGCGACGATGCAGCCGCTCTCGCCCGGCGGTAGCCGCCCCGACGGGGCGCGACAGGGGGAGTGGCTCACTCCCCGCCAGGCGAGCGCTCTCGTGGGCGTCTCAGCGGCCACCCTGCGCCGCTGGTGCGATGCCGGTACGCTCGACGCCATCACCACGCCCGGCGGCCACCGCCGCCTCGCCCGCTCGGCGGTCATGCAGCTCCTCGTGGCCACGCGGCCGGTGGCAGATGCGCGGCCACGCCCCAGCGTGGACGCCGGGAGGATCCTGCTCGCGTGCCGGCGGGCTGCCGGGTCCGCCGGTCACCCGGATGGGTCGGGTGTCTTCCCCGGGCCGGAGCGGGAGGCGCTCCGTGCGCAGGGCCGGAGGCTGGCGTGGGCGCTCGCAGGCTGGCTGCAGACCGCCGAGCCGTCGGAGCGGCGCACGTGGCTGCGCGAGGTGGATGCGGCTGCCGCGGCCCACGGTCGCATCGTCGCCGCGACCGGGCGGTCGACCGGCGAGATCGTCGAGCTGTTCCTGCGCTTCCGGGCGCCGGTCCTCCGGGAGGTCGCGACGGTCTCGCGCCGCGCGGCCCGCGACGCGGCCACGGCGACGGAACTGCTCGAGGACACCTTCCTGGTGCTGGATCATGCCCTGGCGGCCGCCGTGGCCGCGCACCGCCACGTCGCGACGGCGGACAGTCGCCCGGACCGGGATCAGGCGCCGGGGGCCTCGAAGGGGTAGCGCATGCCGACCTGGCGCCGGATCTCGTCCATGGTCTCCATGATCGAGACCGATTCATCGAGGGGCATGGCCGGGCTCTCCAGCAGGCCGGCGCGCAGACAGCGCACGACCTCGGCGGCCTGGTGGTTCCAGCCGTGGCCGGGATCCGCCAGGTCGAACTCCTCGAGCACCTCGGCGCGTCTCGGCGAGCCGCGCACCAGGCGGACCGAGCCGGGATCGTGGACGGGACCGGAGAGCTCGAGACGGGCCTCGGCGCCGGCCACCACCGCCGAGCTCGGGGTGTCCACCTCCAGCGTCGCGTGCAGCAGGGCGTGCGCGCCGGTCGCATAGCGGAGGACCACCGAGCACTGCGCGTCGACGCCGGTGTCGGTCGGCGTGGCCACGGCCGTCACCGAGCGTGGCGTGCCCAGCACGAAGGACGCGAACGAGACCGGGTAGATCCCCAGGTCCAGCAGCGCGCCGCCCCCAAGGGCCGGGGCGAACATCCGGCCGGCGGGGTCGTGCGCCATCCGCATCCCCTGGCTCGCCTGGACGGTGCGGATCTCGCCCAGGGC
>JAJYJR010000469.1 GCA_021789355.1 Chloroflexota bacterium
GTCAACGGCGAAGGCCGCCCAGGCGAGCGCCTCGGCCAGCATGAACGCAGTGATCGCGGCGGTGAAGCGCCACAACATCGCGGCCGCGGACATGGCGACGGTCAGCATCTCGCTGGGCCCGGTCTACGACTACAGCGGCAACTCACAGAAGCTGGTGGGCTGGGAGGCCCAGCAATCCCTGTCGGTCAAGGACCGCAACCTGGCCGACACTGGCTCGCTCATCGATGACGCGGTGGCCGCCGGCGCCAACTCGGTGCAGGGAGTCACGCTGTCGGTGGCCGACCCGAGCGCCGCGACCGCGCAGGCGCGGTCAGCAGCGGTGGCCGACGCGAAGGCGCGGGCCCAGGGGCTCGCCTCGGCGGCCGGCGTGACACTCGGCTCGCCGATCTCGATCGAGGAGACCGGCGCGCCGTCCCCGACGCCGGTGGCCTTCGCGGCGCCTGCGGCGGGAGGTGCGGCCTCCACGCCGATCGTGCCCGGGTCGTTCGAGGTCACGGTCACCGTGGACATCACGTACGCGATCGACTGACGCGGGGAAGATGACGCGCGGAAGATGACGCGTCGGCTACCCTAGGGGAACCGACCACCTGGAGACCGCGCGCCATGCCGACCCGCCGCCCGCTCCTCGCCGCCGCCCTCGCCCTGCTCCTCCTGGCCGCACCCGCGGCGCCCATCCCGGGCCCGTCGCGCGTGCTCGCCCAGGTCAACCTGCCGCTCCAGCCCGGGCAGGTGGCCGCGCGGTCGATCGACGTGTTCGGCTACCTGCCCTACTGGGAGATCGACTCCTCTACCGACGCCTACCTGCGCTACGACGTGCTCGACACGATCGCGCTGTTCGGGGTCACGTTCCGCGCCGACGGCAGCTTCAACACCACGGACCCCAGCTACAAGACCGTCACGGGCACCACCGCCGCCACTATCATCCAGCACGCACACGCCGCGGGCGACCGGGTCGTCATGACGTTCGAGTCGTTCAACGCCGACCACAACGCCCAGTTCCTCTCCGACCCGCAGGCCCAGAGCACGTTCATCGCGAACGCCATCGCGCTGCTCCAGCAGCTCGGCGCGGACGGGCTGAGCATCGACATCGAGGGGCTCTCGGGCACCTACTTCGACGAGTACGGTGCCTTCGTGGCGGCCGTGCGGACGGCCGTGCGGACCTATGATCCGGCCGGGCAGGTGAGCGTGGCGACCAACGCGAACGCGAGCGGCGCGAAGATGGCGGCGGCCGCGGCGGCGAACGGCGCCGATCGCATCTTCCTGATGGGCTACGGGTACCGCTCCGCCAGCAGCAGCCCGGTGGGCAGCATCGACCCCCTGGTCACGGCCTCGGGGAACCAGAACCTGACCTGGAGCCTGGACCAGTACGCGGCCAGCGGCGTCCCCGCGCAGAAGCTGATCCTGGGCCTCCCGCTGTACGGCCGCCAGTGGCCGACCGCGACCTCGGGATTCGGCAGCGCACGCCAGCCGGCGGCGGCCTACGGGGGTGGGGGGCCGGTCTTCGTCAAGGACCTCGCGACGGCGGGGGCGGGACTGTCGGTCCGGTACGACGCGTTCGAGCAGTCGGTGGTGCTGACCGGGTGGGACCTGGCCGATGCGACGTGGACGCAGCTCTACTACGACGATGCCGCGTCCCTCGCGCCGAAGGCCCAGCTGGCGCTCCGGCGGGGGCTCGCCGGGGTCGGGCTCTGGGCGCTCGGGTTCGACCGCGGACAGCCCGGCTACTGGGTGGTGCTCGCCTCCCTGCACCGGGGGCTCGAGGTGTCGCGGATCGCCGTGACGCCGTTCCTGTCGCGGTCGCTCAAGGTGACGCTGACGATCGGCTGGAAGTCGGCAGGGCACGCGGTCACGGGCATGCGGCTCTCGAACGACGGGAAGACCTGGTCCACGTGGCGCAAGGCCACAGCCACGATCCCCTGGACGCTGGCGACCGGGCCGGACGGGCTGCGCACGGTGTACGTGCAGGTGCGCGACGCCTCCGGCGCGGTCTCCACGATCCGGCCGGTGGACGTGGGGCTGGACCGGCACGGGCCGGTGATGGCGACGCTGACGCTGGCCTGGTCGACATCGACCGCGAAATGGGTGACGCGGTTCAACGCGACCGACCTGTCGGGCGTGACCGAGTACCTGTACCAGTACCGCATCGGATCGGGGTACTGGCACCAGCTCGTCCGCTCGGTGACTGGCACCACGGTGCGCATCGGCGCGACGAAGGGCGCGAAGGTCACGGTCCGGGTGCGGGCCCGGGACGCGGTGGGGCTCTGGGGCTCCTGGAAGACGGTCACGACGCCGTAGGGCCGGTGTGCGGCCGAGTCGCCGGGTGGTCGGCCAGCCGAGTCGCCGCACCCGTCACATCCCGGACAGGTCCCGGATCGACCGCGCCAGCGCCGACATGTCCTCGTCGCCGTGCCCGCCGGCGATGAGCCCGTTCTCGAGCTGCGCCGCCAGGCCCGCCACGGGAAGCGAGACGCCGGCCTCGCGGGCAAGGTCGAGAGCGATCGCGAGGTCCTTGCGGTGCAGCGTCACCTTGAAGCCCAGCGGGTAGCGATCCTCGACCATCCGGCCGCTGCGGTTGGCAAGCACCCATGACTGCGCCGCGCCGCCGCTCAACGCCATGACCACCGTGTCAGGGTCCAGCCCGGCCTTCATCGCGAGCACGATCCCCTCGGCGACCCCCAGGTACGAGCCGCAGATGATCACCTGGTTCACGGCCTTTGTGGCCTGGCCGGACCCGATCGGGCCCATGTGCGTGATGGTGCGGCCCATGGCCGCGAGCACCGCGTGCGCCCGCTCGACGTCAGCGCTCTCCCCGCCGACCATGATCGTGAGGGTCGCGTGCAGGGCGCCTTCGGAGCCGCCCGACACGGGCGCGTCGACCATTGCGATGCCCCGCTCGCCGAGCCGCCGGGCGAAGTCGCGCGTGGCGCTCGGGCTGACCGTGGAGCAGTCGACGACGAGCGTGCCCGGCACGGCGCCGTCGGCGATCCCGTCCGGGCCGAACAGCACGGCCTCGACGTCGGGCGTGTCGGACACGCAGATCACGACGATGTCGACCGCGGCAGCCAGCTCGCGCGGCGTGCCAGCCTCGATCGCCCCCATCTCGACGAGCGGCCCGGCCTTGCCGGGGGTCCGGTTCCAGGCGTGCAGGGGGTACCCCGCGCGGACCAGGTTGGCCGCCATCGCCGCGCCCATCGTCCCGAGCCCCACGAACCCGACTCGCTCCATGCCGTCCTCCTGACGCTGATCCGTCCGACCGGGCCCGTCAGCACGAGCGGGCCCTCCCGTCCGCGAACTTCGCCCATCCGCCCGACTCTGCTGCACGTTCCGTCAGCTCCATGCCGGGGGCGGCCCAACCGCGCTGCCCGTTCCGCCCCTGCGCGCGACCGTGCCCGTCCGCCCGCTCGGGCTGCCCCTGCGCGGGTCCGTGCGCGGGACCGTGCCGTCCTTCCGACGCTCATCCGCCCAGTCCGTGCCCGCCCCTGCGCGGGACCGGGCCGCCGCCTCCGGCCCAGCCCGGCTGCCGCGTGACGGCGGCTGCCCCTTCCGCCCCTGCGCGGGACCGTGCCCGCCCTCCCGATCGGGCCCTCCGGCCCAACCGCGCTGCCCATTCCGCCAGGTGTCCGCCGGGACCGTGCCCGTCCTCCCGATCGGGCCCTCCGGCCCAACCGCGCTGCCCATTCCGCCAGGTGTCCGCCGGGACCGTGCCCGCCCTCCCGATCGGGCCCTCCGGCCCAACCGCGCTGCCCATTCCGCCAGGTGTCCGCCGGGGGAACGCGGACCCGGGCGGCGCTCGCAATCCGCCCGGTCCGTGACGGTCCGCGGTGACGGGCGACGCTGGGCCGCCGGCCGCGACGCCGCGCGTACCCGCCAGACGTTGCCCCGGAGAACGCCTGACAGGTTGCTTCTGCCAGCCGTTCCCCGGATGAACGAGCGGCGGCCCGCCGCTGCCATGTGTACGTCGGGAGAACAGCCGGCAGATGGCTCGCGCGACGCGTTCTCGGGATGGACGTTCGGCGGATTGCCCCGCCGACGCGCTCCCCGGGTGAACATCTGGCGAAACCGAGTGACCGAGCCAGGCGCGACCGAGCCAGGCGCGACCGAGCCAGGCGTGACCGAGCCCGGGGGCTTGCGCCGAGCGCGACCGTGCCGCGGGGCCGCGGGGCCGTGTCGGTCGCGAGGTTGACCGGGCGGTTACTGGCGGCCGCCGCCCCCGGTAACCCGCAGGAGCATCAGGAACAGGTTGACGAAGTCCAGGTACAGGGCGAGAGCCCCGAGCACCGAGGCATTCTCGCGGTTCTGGATCCACGCCATGCGGCCGTTCTTGATGCGCTGCACGTCGAACGCGGTGAGGCCCGTGAAGAGCAGCGTGCCGACGATGCCGATCACGAAACTGAGCCCGCTGCCCCCGACGAACATGTTCGCCAGCGAGGCGACCACGATCCCGATCAGGCCGGCGAACAGCAACCCGCCCAGGCTGGTGAGGTCGCGACCGGTCACGTACCCGTAGAGGGCGGCGGCGCCGAAGATCGCCGCGGCGCCGACGAAGGCGGAGGTGACCGAGCCGATGTTGTAGACCGCGAGGATGATCGCGAACATTGCGCCGTTCAGCGCCGCGTAGACGAACAGCATCAGGAGCGCCACGGTCGAGCTCAGCCGGTTGATCGCGGCGCTCAGCCCGAGGACCATCGCGAACTCCGCGATGATCAGGATGATGAAGTTGTTGGCGACCAGCTGGAGCGCGCTCTGGTTCAGCAGCGTCATGAAGGCCGTCGCGGCGCTCACCAGCAGCGCGAGGAACATCCAGACGAAGCTGGCGGTGAGGAAGCCCTCCCGTACCCCGGCGACCGGGCGGGCGGTCAGGGCACGGGGGTCCCAGCCGTAGCCGACCGGCCCATGCTGCGCGTCGGGCGCGTCGGGTGCCTCGTACCGGTTGGGGTCGTTGCGGTTCGTGTTGAACACGGAAGGTATCTCCTTGGTTTCCCGGCCGTCAGGCCGGTTCAAAGTGTATGCCTCCTGCGTCAAGAGGCGATGAAGACCAGGTGAAGCTACGGTTCGATGTCCGGGGCGGGGTCGGAGGGGACCGGCGTTCCGACGGGGCGTGGCGCGGCATGGACCCCGGGTGAGCGGGGCC
>JAJYJR010000470.1 GCA_021789355.1 Chloroflexota bacterium
CTGAGCGTCCGTGCATCGCGCTCGTCTGATACCTTGTCGTACGCCGCGCGATGTGCCAACCGGGCAGGCGGGGCGGGTCGTCATCGACAGGCGGGCGCGGCTCGGGCGCGCGGCGCGGGCGCAAGGCGGGCGCGCAAGGCGGGCGCGCAAGGCGGGCGCGCCGTGGCTCGATGAGCGCGCGAGGCTCGGGAGCCGTGGCTCGGCGTGCGCAATTCCACGATCAGTGAACAGCGGAGGCTTCTCGTGCTGGCGTCTGCGCCAGCGCACCCCCGCGACGACAGACCGGCGAAGACGACAAACCGGCGAACACGACCCGCGCCCGGCCCTCGGTCACGCAGCACGCAACCGCCGCTGGCCTGACACGCCCTGGCCTGACACGCCCTGGCCTGCCACGCCGCTGGCCTGCTACGCCGCTGGCCTGCTACGCCGCTGGCGCCCGATCCTGTTCACTGATCGTCGCAACATGGCCGGCGAACACGTAGCCGGCCGGACGCCCGGTGCTGTTGATGGATCGAGGGAAGTGGCGCGGGAAGAAGTGGCGCGGGAAGTGGCGTGCGGACGGCCACCGGGATGAACTCGAAGGACGACCCCGTGCGGAACCCTGCGTCAGGGTGCGGCGCGACTCCGGCCGGAAGGGGCCGGGGCGGCCGGAAGGGGCCGGGGCGGCCGGGCGGCCGGAAGGGGCTGGGGCGGCCGGAAGGGGCCGGAGCCGGACGCCGCCGTGTCGTCCCGCCGTGTGATCGGGCGACCTCCCGCGCCGGGAACGCGAGCCGGAGCGGGCAGGTCGTGGATGCCCCAGCTCATCTGTGCTCGGCGCCCAGAGCGTCGTCGTCGAGGAGGACGCCGCTTTCGTCGAAGAACCTGAGGCGGGACGCCGCGACGTACTCCCCAGACAGCTCGAACCCCAGCCAGGCCCGGTTGAGCCTCTCAGCCGCCCAGCCGGTTGTCATCGATCCCCCGAAGATGTCGAGGACAACGTCCCCCGGATCGGTGAGCAGGCGGATGAACCACTCGGGGAGTTGCACCGGGAACCGGGCCGGATGCACTTTGAGGCCACGTTCGGTGAGCAGCGAGATGTACCGGCCGTTCGAGTCGTTGTTGCCGAAGATCAGAACGTTTCCGGGGATCGCGCCTCCCTGGTCCCGCGCCCACGTCTCCCTGGCGAGATGGCCGCTCGGGCGCCGCGACACGGATGCGCTGGACGTTCACCCATTCCGCCGGGGTGGGCATCTTTGCCGGGTTGTACCAGTAGATCTCCTGTGCAAGGAAGAACCCGACGCTCCAGACCAGGTCCAGCAGCAGCTCGAAGTGATAAAGGGACCGAACGGGGTGCCCGCGTCGCCACGCACCGCCGATGCTGACGACGAACGAGCCGTCCGGGCGCAGCACACGCAGCACCTCACGCCCGAACGGGAGGAACCATTCCACGTGGCGATCCTGGGGCTCGTTGCCGTATTCCTTCTTGAACTCCAGTGCGTACGGCGGAGACGTCACCACGAGGTTCACAGAATCGTCCGGCATCGCGCACAGGAGTTCGACCGCGTCCCCCGCGTACGCGGCACCGTTGCGGGTCCGGTAGGCGGGCTCCCGGCCCGGCAACAGCCGTGTCGCCACGCCCACCAGACTTGCGTTGAGCATCCGCTCGCCGCCCTCAGGGCGGCAGCAGTGGCGGTGTCCGGGGACGCGGTGCTTTCCGGGCGCGCCGCCGATGCTCCGCCAGCGACAGCGAGACGAACATCAGCTCGTTCACGCGCCGCTCGAACTCGGGGACTGTGGCTTCCGGGATCGTGACACAGACCTCGCGGAGGGCGGTCTCGAGCTGATACCAGAGGTCGCCCCTGCGCACCTCATACAGCGGGTAGCGCGAGTTGATCACCACCCGCCGCACCCCGTCCTCGACCACCATCGCGCTGCGCATGCGCGGGTCGAGCGCGCGGATCACCACCTCGCCGATCGCACGGCCACGCGCGCCCCCGCCGGACGGTCGAACCGGCGGCGCCTTCGCGTCGTCCCGGCGATCAGGCCCGCCAGGTTCACCCTCGCCCCCCTCGCTCTCGCCCGGCTGCGCGTCGGCGATCGGCGGGGCGGACTCGCCGCCCTGCTCACCGGGCGCCGGCTTCGCGTCGCGGATCGCCTCGTCCAGGCTCAGCTGGCCGTCGCCCCGCGTGCCGGCCGTCCCCTCCTCGCTCTCGAAGAGCTTGCCCGACTCGAGGAGGCGCAGCGCACGGGCCAGGATCCGGCGCACCTGGTCGGCGGTGCGGATCGCCTGGGGACTCGCCGCGGTCCCGGATTCACGCGCGAGCCTTCGGACCACCGGCGCCAGCAGCCGGTGCATCCGCTGTTCGACCGCCGCCCATTCGTCGCCGTCCCGGTCGACGTCGCTCTTGTTCATGGTCACCGGGACGTGCGGCAGCTCGATCTCGCCGACCAGGCGATTGAGCGCCGGGTGCGACGCCGGACCGGCATGGCCGAACCACTCCGGCGACCCCACCAGCCGGCCGAGATGGTACAGGCGCACCCCGGGGTCCGTCCCGGGCGACGGCGGGTCCGGTAGGAGCCCGTACCAGCCGCGCACGATCCGACCGCCGGCACGCACGGCAAACTCGTGCCGTTCGTCCAGCTGCCACGCGGCCGGAACGACCGGGGCGCGGTCGACGCGGACGCGAACCTCGCCACCCTCGAGCAGCGGGCGGTAGGTCTCCGCGAGCCGCTGGCGCAGCTTCCTGGCGTCCGGGTTCCGGTCGACGGAGCCGATCTCGAGCCGGACGTACCCGAGCGCGGCGTCCACCGGTTTCGGGCGTTCCTGCAGCTCGTAGGTGCGCAACCTGGTCCGGTCCCGGTAGTCCTGGTCCGAGAACCCGTAGGCGCGGTCGTCCCCGGCCCGCCCGGCCACGATCGCGAACCGGGCGCCCAGGTGCCCGACCGCCGCCTTGCCCCCCTGGCCGTACCGCCCGATCCGCTCGCCGGCCCGCTTCCGCGATCCGCCCCAGCGCAGGTACTCGCGTTCGAGGTCGCGCGGTCCCATCCCCTCGCCGCCGACGACTGTGAGCACGATGCTCCCCGGCCGGACCGAGAGATCCACCTCGAGCGCCCGCCCGGGCACGCGCGAGTCCACCGCGTTGTCCACCAGCTCGAGGATCGCGTCGACGGCGGTGCGGTAGTTGGCGAAGAGCGCGGCAGTGAGCCGCGGATCGATCCGCTCGCGGACGACGCGCACGCGCCGCCCTCCCGGCCCGGACGACCCCGGCCCGGAGGTCACGTGCGGGGTCACCCGGATCGCCCCGGCGAGGGCTCGCGCCGGCCCCGCCGGCCCCGCAGGTCGCGCGCGGCGAGGATCGCACGGGCGCGCGCCGCGTCCCGGTTCATCTGGGCGACCAGGGCCTCCGCCGATGCGAACCGTCGCTCCGACCGTTGCCGGCGCACGAACGCGACGCGCAGCCGTTCTCCGTAGAGGTCGTCGTCCACCCCGAAGAGGTACGCCTCCAGGACCCGGGCCCCGGGCTCGAACGTGGGCCGCACGCCGAGGGACGCGACGCCGCCCGCGGTCCGCGCCGGACGGAGCGGGTCCGGGCCGCCCCAGCCGACCTCGACCGCGTAGATCCCGTCGGCCGGCAGCGCCACGTGCGCGTCGAACGCCAGGTTGGCGGTCGGGTAGCCCAGCGAGCGTCCCCGTGCGTCGCCCCGCACCACGCGCCCGGTCACGGCCGGATCGCGGCCCAGCATGCGCCGCGCCTCGCGAAGCCTTCCTGCAGCCAGCGCCTCGCGGATCCGGCTCGCCGACACCAGGCCCCCGGCGGCCTCGAGCGGGGCGACCACCTCGACCCGGAACCCCTGGCCCGCGCCCAGCTCCCGCAGTCGCTCCGGCGTGCCCGCGCGCCCACGGCCGATCGCCGATTCGGGGCTCATCACCAGGCCGGCCAGGTCGCGGCCGGACCGCAGCCGGCCGAGGAACGCCTCGGGCGTCTGCGACGCGAAGGCCTCGTCGAACCGCTGGAGCACGACGTGCCGCATCCCGGCCAGCTCGAGCCACCCGAGCCGCTCCGCCGGATCGCAGAGCAGCGGTGGCGGCGCGCCGCGCAGCACGGCATCCGGGTGCGGCTCGAACGTCACCACCGCGGGGTCGGCGTGCCAGCGCCGCGCGGCACGGACCAGGGACCTGAGCAGTCGCGCGTGGCCGCGGTGCATGCCGTCGAAGACACCGACGGTCACGGCCAGGCGGGCCCCGGCCGGCAGGTCGTCGATGTCGGCGTGGACCTGCATCCGCTTCCCCCGCCCGCTCAGCCCGCGGCGCCCGCCAGGACCTTGTCCGGGTAGAGACGGTGCTCGCGCAGGTGCGCCATGGCCACCACGCCACGCCCCGCCGAGACGATCCGCACCAGCCCGTCCGGTCCCGGTTCCACCTCCGCGCCGCGCAGCCGCACCACCTGGCCCCGCGCGATCGCGACGAGTTCGTCCGGCGAGAGCGTCACCTCGGGGTAGGCGTCGAGACCTGCGTCCGGCGGCAGGAGCCGGCCCCCCAGCGACCCCGTGACCAGCAGCCGCCGAAGATCGTCGAGGGAGATCGCGTCCTCGATCCGGAACGGGCCGCTGGCCGTCCGCTCGAGCGCGCCCAGGTACCCGCCGCATCCGAGTCGATCGCCCAGGTCGCGGGCCAGCGCGCGCACGTAGGTGCCGGCCGAACAGCGCACCTCCAGGCTGGCGCACGGGTGGAGCGGGTCCGCGTCGTCCCAGTCGGTCAGCCGCAGCTCGTGGATCTCGACTTCGCGGTCGTGCAGCTCGGGCTGCTCGCCGCGCCGGGCCATCTCGTACGCCCGCCGCCCGCCCACCTTGACGGCCGAGAACGCCGGGGGCCGCTGGACGATGTGTCCCACGAAGGCGGGCAGGGCGGCCTCGACCCCCTCCCGGGTGGGAGCCGGGCCCTCGCCGGGCGTCAGCTCGCCGTCCATGTCATCCGTGGTCGACCGCGCGCCGAAACATGCCACCGCCCGGTACGCCTTGGCGTCGCGCAGGTGGTATTCGACCATGCGGGTCGCGCTGCCGATGAACACCGGGAGCACGCCGGAAGCGAACGGATCGAGCGTCCCGCCGTGCCCGACCCGCCTGGCACCCGACAGCCG
>JAJYJR010000471.1 GCA_021789355.1 Chloroflexota bacterium
GACGCCGGCCGCCAGGCTCTCGAACAGCTTGTTGGGCGTCGAGAGGTAGTGGTTCAGCGTCGATCGCTGGATCGGCATCACGCCCACGTCCGCCGACGCCACCCAGGGCGGCAGCTCGTGCGGCGGCACCGCGGCCAGCACGTGCAGGCGCCCTCCGTAGCGCGGGTCCACCGCGCGCCGGTCGAGGCTGGCGCGCTCGCTGCCGTAGCCCAGGAAGACGGCGTGGACGCGCTCCATGCCCGGCTGCAGGATCGCCTCGGCGAGCTCCTCCATGCCGCGATGCGCGGAGAACCCGCCGTGGTAGAGCGCGATCGGGTAACCCTCGGGGATCCCGGCCGCGGTCCGCAGCAGGTCCGGGCGTGGCTCGGGTGGCTCCCAGCGGGCGGGGCAGTTGCGGACGACCACGACGCGGCGCGGCCGGTAGCGACCCCCCAGGTCCTCGGCCAGCGACTGGTTGACCGTCACCAGCGCGTCGACCTGGTCCACCCAGGCACGCTCCTGGCGCGCCAGGAGCCGCCGCACCCATCCCGGCAGCTTCGCGATCCGTCCGGACTCGACGTAGATCTCGTGGCTGTCGTAGACGAGGGCGGGGTGCGTGCCGGGTCCCGTCCGGCCGTGCCGCGCTGCGGCGGCAACCGCCCCGGGGAGGCCCGAGAGGTCGTGCCCGTGGTACGCGTCCGCCCGGGGTGCCGCCGCGGCCGCCGCGCGCGCCCAGCCCACGATCGAGTAGCGCCACCTTGTGAGCCAATCGAGCGTGTCGCCTCCCGGCTGCGTCCTTCCGCGCCGGAGGGCCCGGAACGCGAGGTAGAACGGCGCGCGGACGAGCATCCAGCCGATCCACGCCAGCGCGACGGGGGTGACCGCCACGGCCTCGGCCCAGCCCCTGGGGCCGCGCTTCGCGTCGTACGCATAGCGGAAGCGGATCCAGCCGCGAGCCCGCCACGGGTATCGGCCGAGCACGTACCAGCGCTTCCAGCCCTGCGGCAACGGAATGCGGACGATCTCGAAGCCGTCACGCCGTTCGCGCTCAACGGTGGTCGAGGCAACGTTTCTGGGCCGCGCCATGATGGTCACTTCGTGGCCGGCCTCGACCAGGCTCGCCGCCTCGCGCAGCACGCGCGCATCGGTCGTGCAGTCGTTGAAGACGAACATGACGATCCGGCTCACGGCGCGGATCCGCCGATCGCCGCCGGCACGCCGGAACGGTCGGCTCCGCGCCACGACCCCGGCGGCTCACCCCGCGCGACGCGCACGCCAAGGGCCCGGTACGCGCCCACCAGCCCGGCCTGCTGCCGCTCCCAGGTGTACCGCTCGAGCGCGACCGTGCGACAGTGGCGGCGCAGCGCCGCTCGCTCCTCCGCCGGGCGATCGAGCAGCCCGGCCACCGCCCGCGCGATCGCGGCGGGCTCGATGGCGCAGCACCCGCCCAGGGCGCCGGCCGTCACTACCCGGCAGTGCTCGGTACCGTCGGCGACGAGCGCGGGCACGCCGGCCATGATGCTCTCGAACAGCTTGTTCGCCAGGTTCAGGCGCTGGTTGAGCGTGCGGCCCGGCTGCCCCACGTATCCCAGGTCCGCGGACGCCGTCCAGGCCAGCAGCTCCGACGGCGGAACCGCGTCCAGCACGAAGAGCCGGCCCGGACGCCGGCCGGCCTCGGCGCCGAGCCAGTCGCGCAGGCGGCCATAGCCGAGCAGCACCACGGCCGCCCCGAGCCGGCGGAGCGGCTCCTCGTCCAGCGCGGCGACCAGCTCCTCGATCCCGCGATCCACGCTGAAGCCACCCTGGTAGAGCACGATGGGCCGTCCGGCGGCGATCCCGGTGGAGCTCCGCAGCAGGTCGGAGGAAGGCGGAGCCGGATCGTCCGGGCGCCACGCCGGCGGACAGTTCAGGACAACCACCGGCTCCGGCACGTGGAACCTGTGGGCGGCCTCGCGCGCTACGCCGCCGCTCACGGCCGTCAGCAGCGACGCGCGGCGCACCCAGCCGGCCTCCCGGCGTCGCACCAGCGCCCGCACCGTCCGGGGCATCCGTGCCAGGCGTGCCGCCTCGGTGTGCAGGTCGGCCAGGTCGTAGGCGAAAGCCGCGCCCGCCTGGGCGGCGGCGCCGGCCACCACCGGAAGCGCGATGAGCGCCTTGCAGTGGTATACGTCCGCGTCGGGCACAGCCGCGAGGACGGCATCGCGCCATGGCCCGATCCGGCGCTGGTGTGCGCCGATCTCGACCACGCGGCGGAGCGGGGCACGCAACCGGTCCACGCCGTGCGACGGGGCCGGGGCCAGGGATGTCGCCCGGGCCGGGATGCCGAGGAGCCGGGCTGCCTCGCGGCGCACCCATGGCGGGAGAGGATGGAACGCGGCGGTGATCCCCCGATCCACGTCGAGGCGGCGCACGTCGAGCCGCTCCCCCAGCTCCTCGTGCGCCGGGAGGCCCGGCGCGGAAAACGCGAGCAACGTCACCCGGTGCCCGTCGGCGGCCAGCGCGCGTCCCGTGCGCAGCAGGCGCGAATCGTGCTCGAACGTGTTCGCCGCGACGATCGCGATGCGGAGTGGACGCGGGGAGGAAGGGCCGGGGGTCACGTCGAGGTGGTCCGGTCGAAGGCCGGGGTCGGGCACGCTTCCCATCTGGGGTGCAGTGTAGGGCAGCTGGGAGCACGGGCCCGCGGGCCCGTTGCGACGCGCGGCCCGGCAGACCGCAGCCTCAGCGCACGAGCCAGCGCCCCAGCGACGCGGAAATCGTCTCCGCCGCCCCGGACGGTTCCACGCGAGCGGCCCGGGCACGCGATGCGGCGTCACGGGCGGCCGACTCGCTCGGCGCGAGGCGAGCCAGCGCCGCCACCGCCCGGTCCGCGTCGCGCCCGACCAGCGCGCCCCGCCCCCCGTGCGCTTCCAGCGTCTCGGGCCATTCGGTCGTCTCGCGCAGGACCAGCGCGGGCGTCCCCAGCCAGGCCGCTTCCCGCTGCACCCCGCCCGAGTCGGTGACCACGGCCCCGGCGTGCAGCTGGAGCGCGAGGGTGGTCCGGTAGCCCTGCGGCGGCACCACGCGCACGTTCGCGGGAACGGCGCAGTCGCTCTCGTCGATGGCGCGGTGCGTCCCCGGGTGGAGCGCCAGCACCACGGGCCGGTCGAGACCACCCAGCAGGGAAAGCCAGGCACGCAGCGCCTCGGGCGTGCGATTCTCCGCGCGGTGGACGGTCGCGAACAGGTACCCGCCTGGCGCGAGGCCGAGCGCGGTCACCGCCTCCGGTGCCGCGGCCCGGATGCTCGCGGGATCCCGCACCGTGTCCAGCGTGGCGGCGCACAGGTCCTGCATCAGGTCGCCCACGACCTCCACGCGCACCTCGCTGCCGGCGGGCCCCCCCACGCCGGAACCGCTCAGGCCGCGTCCGATCCCCTCCGCGCGCAGGTTGGCCGCGGCGTTCTCGTTCGGGGCGAACAGGAGCTCCGCGAGGTGGTCGACGACGACCCGGTTGACTTCCTCCGGCATCCGCCGGTCGAACGAGCGCAGTCCCGCCTCGACGTGCGCCAGCGGCAGCTCGAGCTTGGCCGCGACAAGGGCTCCGGCGAGCGTGGAGTTCGTGTCGCCGAACACCACGACCGCGTCGGGCCGGTCGTCCAGCACGATCGGCTCGAGCCGATCCATCATCGCCGCCACCTGCCTGGCGTGGGTGCCACTGCCCACGCCCAGCTGGTGCGCCGGCGGCGGGAGCCGCAGCTCGCCGAAGAAGTGCCCGGCCAGCTCGTCGTCGTAGTGCTGGCCCGTGTCGATCAGACTGACGTGGTGGTCGCGGTGCAGCGCGGGCCAGGCTGCGGCAGCCTTGATGATCTGGGGCCGGGTGCCCACGACGCAGGCGAGCTTCATCCGGCGGCCCTCGGCTCCCTGCGTGCGGCACTCGTCACCGTCAGCGCCTCCCGGCGCTGCCCGCGCCGGCCGTGCGCCGCACGCGCCGCACCGCCCGGGGGTCCGGGACGCCCACCCCCACGTACGCGACGCCGTCCGGCAGC
Organism: Chloroflexota bacterium; assembly: GCA_021789355.1. Next base: position 4,002 of record JAJYJR010000471.1, read on the forward strand.
GGCAGGTCGCGGACAGCATTGCGGCCGTCGTAGACCACCGCGAGACCGGGGAACCACGTCGCATCCAGCGAGCGGAACTGCTTCGCCCCGGTCTGGACGACGACCGCGCTGAAGGGCGCCCGGTCGCCCCAGTGCCACGGCTTCGCGCCGGTGCGCGCGACCTCCTCGTCGGTGAGGAGCGGATCGAAGGCCCACACCTCCGCGCCATGGACCGAGAGCCGGTTGATCAGCGGGATCGCCCGGGTGTACGCGAGCTCCCTGACGTCCTCACGGTAGGTGAGCCCGAGGACCAGGACGCGCTTCCCCTCGAGCGGGCCGAGCTCGCGCTCGACCGCCTGGACGGCCGTGCCGACCTGACCGTCGTTGACCTGCCGGGAGAGGGCCGGCATGGTCAGCTCGGGTGCCCGGCTGATCAGGAAATGGGGATACACGGGAATGCAGTGACCGCCCACCCCGATCCCCGGCTGGTGGATGTGGCTGAAGGGCTGGCTGTTGGAGCCCCGGATGACCTCCTGGATGTCGACGCCCATGCGTTCGGCGTACTCGGCGAACTGGTTCGCCAGCGCGATGTTGACGTCGCGGTACGTGGTCTCGGCGAGCTTCGCGAACTCCGCGGCCTCCGCTGTCGACAGCTGCCAGACCTCTGCCGGCACGACGCTCCGGTAGAACGCCGCGGCCCGCGACCCGCTCGCACCGTCCACCCCGCCGACCAGCTTGGGGTACGTGTCGAGATCGTGGAAGACGCGGCCGCTGTACACGCGCTCCGGGCTGAACGCGAGCAGGAAGCCCTCGTCCGGGTCACCCGCCGTGAGTCCGCTCGCCGCCTCCAGCATCGGGCCGAACCGGTCGCGCGTGTCGCCCACGGGCAGGGTCGTCTCGTAGAGCACCAGCACGCCCGGGTGGAGCCCCGGCGCGACCGCGTCGGTTGCCGGGTCGATGTAGCGGTAGTCCGGCTCCTGCGCGTCGGAGAGCATCACCGGGACGATGATCACCACCACGTCCGCGTCGCGCGTCGCCTCGGCGTGCGACGTGGTCGCGCGGAACCGGCCGGCGGCATGCGCCGCGGCGATCCGGTCGGCAAGCGTCGGCTCCTCGGCGAAATGCAC
>JAJYJR010000472.1 GCA_021789355.1 Chloroflexota bacterium
GAGGCGGACGTACGGATGCCCTGCCAGCCGTGCCCGGCGTGGCCGGGGCAGCGCCAGGGGAGGCGCCGCGACCGCGCCACCCGCCGGGATGGCCGCAGCCAGCGATCCTCCTGCCGGCACCGCCGCCATCGTGGCCGCTCCCGTGGCCGAAGCGGCGGCCGGTGGTCCGAACAGGGTGTCCGAGACGTCCGGCTGCAGGTTCACGCCGCCGCTCGCGCCGCCCAGCAGGAGCGGCCGGCTCAGCACGGCAGCAGCCGCGGCCTCCGATCTCGGTACGAGCCCGGGAGCACGGTGGCGCACCAGGCGACCGGGGATGGCATCTCCGCCGGGCAGGTCGCCAGGCTCACCGGCCCGGCCGTACCCCGGCCGCGCGATCGTCGAGGTGACGGCGAACCCCGAGCCGGCTGCGACGACCGGACCGGCTCCGACACCCGGACCGGCTGCGACACCCGAGCCGGGTGCCGTGCTGCCGCCCATCCCGGGCGACGTTCCCGGCGCGGCTCCCGCCGCAGGCCCGACGCCCATCCTTGGCGCCGTTCCCGGTGCGGACCCGAACCCGGGGAGGGTGCCCGCAAGATCCGCGGGAACGCCGAGCTCTTCCATCGGCTCAAACTCGAGCAGGTCGGCGGGCTCGCCGAAGGCCTCCTGCTCGGGCGCCACCAGCGTCGCGAACACGTACCACGCGAGCCCCGCCGCGATGAACACGTCGCCGATGCTCATCACGTTCGTCAGCACAGGGATCGGCACTGGGATGAGGTCGCCGAACGGCCCGCCGCGGAGCAGGAACTCGCGCCCGAGCTCGAGGGGCAGGAGCCGGTGGAAGGACACGACGAGATCGCTCTGGGACATGCCGACGAGCTGCAGCGCCGGCGGCCAGACCGGCATCCAGCCGCCGTTCAGAAGGATCGCGAGGCCGTTCGCGGTGACCCCGACCGCGGCGACGATGAGCCCCGGCTGTTCGCGATTCGCGTAGAGGATCGCGGCGACTCCAAAGAAGGCCAGCAGGTACAGCGGAAGCCTGAGGTCCTCCGCCGGGACGAACCCGTACCGGATCGCGGCCTCCGTGCCGTACCGCAGCACGACCGCACAGAAGAGCAGTGCGCCGAAGCGCAGGCGGATGCGCGCCAGGTTCTCGATGCGCCCGCCGGCGAGCGTTGCGAGGACGAGCGCGACGACGACCGCGACGACCACGGATCAGCCTCGCGCCGCGGGAACCGGGCGGAGGTCGCCCCCGCCCTTCAGAACCCGCGGTGAGATGTGTTCCCCGAGCCGCCGGTCACCGCGCATCGGCGGCAGAGTGATCGCCCGCGTGTGCGGTCGTGCGTGCCCGCGCCGCCAGCCGCGAGATCAGCGTCGGGGCGGACGGCAGCCCCGACGGCTTGCCGGGATCAGCCACGCCGGCCATGCGGTCCGTGCGCGTGAACGCCTCGAGGACCGCCGGGTCGAACTGGATGCCCGCGTACTTCCGCAGCTCCGCCAGCGCCTGCTCCTTCGTCAGCGGGCGCATGCGGTAGGGCCGCTGCGCGGTCATCGCCTCGAACGCGTCGGCGACGTGGAGGATGCGGGCGAGCTTGGGGATCCCCTCGCCGACAAGGTGGTCCGGGTAGCCCGAGCCGTTGTACCACTCGTGGTGGTGCAGGATGATCGGCAGCTCCGGGGCCAGCCGCGTGACGGGCCGGATGATCTCGTAGCCGGTCACCGGGTGCTGGTTCATCGCGATCCGCTCGTCGCGCGTGAGCTTGTCCTGCTTCAGCAGCACGTCGTCGCGGACGCCGATCTTCCCGATGTCGTGCAGCAGGCCGCCCCACTCGAGCGCCTCCAGCTCGGCCTCGCTGCAGCCCATCACGCGCCCGATCTCGACGGCGATCGTCTGCACGTTCTCCGAGTGCTTGGCCGTGAAGGGATCCCGAGCGTCGATGGCCGACGCCAGCGCCCGCACCGTCTGCGTGAACATGTCCCGGAGCTGCACCGTCGCCTGGTACGCGGCGCGGTTCGCGTAGAGCGGCAGCGCGAACAGGGGTACCGCCCAGCCCGCGACGGACCACACCACGGCAATGAGCCACGCGAGTGGCGTCATGCCCACCATGTTCCCCGCGACGAGTCGAATGTCGCCCGAAAGCGCCGCCGACTTGAGCGGGACCTGATCGCGGAAGACCATCACGAGCGAGGCCAGTGTCGCGTTGGCTAGGAAGTAGGCGATGCCGCCCGCCCCAACGCCGATGACGGATACCCAAGTCGGGGCGAAGGATCCTCCCGCTACGAGCCGGAATACGACCGCAGCAATGACTGCGGGAATCGCGGCCTCAGCATGGTTGTAGAGAGTGCCGTACCAAGGGACCTCGCCCCGCAGCTCGCGCCACTCAGTGACCCCCACCGCGCCCACTACCGCGGCTGTGACGGGACCTCCGACAACGGATGCGGCGAGCATTGGCGCGATCGACACGCTAACCACGGCGCCGCGCGGCATGCGGACCGGGAAAGCCTGTGCGAACAGAGTGAGGGCAGTCCAGTAGGCGACGCTGAGCCACCCGCCGAAATTGGGCGGGAGGCTCCAGAGGCGGACAGCTGCGAGCACAACAATGATGGCCGTCGAGATGACGGCCATCAAGAGAAGCTTGAGCGATCTAGACAAGCGGTCAGACTCTCGTTGGTATCGGCGTTCGAGACCTCGCCCAGTCGATGACGGGGCAACAGGCCCTAGAACGGCCGAACGCCGGCTCCACCTCCGATGATGATGGCGAGCAATGTCAAGAGGACAAGCGCCCGCGATGCTGACTCACGCATGTCCGCGCCTCGTCAATCGGCTCCACGCCGAAGTCCAACGACGTTGCCTACCAGGACTTGATCATGTTGCAGCCACCTACGCTCGTTTGGCGGCCCTCGTGTCGAGACGACACGAAAACCGACCGGACGTTGCCGTCGGTCGGTTGCACTACTCGCTCAGCACTCACCCAAAGTGCCCAATTCAGGTGAGGCGTCAGCGCGTCCGAGCGTCTTCACACCAGCTCCCCGGTACCGAAGTACTAGGCAGTGCCCGGACTATAGGAGGCGGTCTCGGCCTGGGTCAATACGCATGATTGCCTACCGCGCCGCTATCAACTCCTCGAGCGTCGGCGGCTCCACCCCGTACTCGGTCCTCTGCACCGCGGCGTAGTGGCCGTACTGCTCGGCGGCTGCCGAGCGAGCCCCAAGTGCTCCGTACAGCCAGATGAGCTCGCGCTCCATGTGCTCCGCGTCTGGGTCGATTGTGAGGACCTGCACGCAGACGTCGGCTGCCTGCCTGATTGCACCCGCCCGGATCAACCGTCCCGCGACGCTCTCAGCTAGGTGGAGATACTGTCCGTGAAGGAGGTCACGCCATCCCGAGGCCCATTCCTCGTACTCAAACTCCAAGGCAAACCTACCGCGGTACAGACTCAGGACCCGTAGGTCATCCTCAAGGTCACCTAGGCGTTCAAGTGCGCGCGTTGCTTCCTCGTGGAAGACGGCGCTCTCGGATTGCGTCAGGTCAGAGTCCAGCCAGACTAGGTCAGACTCAAAGTGAACGTACTGCACCGAGTAGTCATCGTCATACGCGGGGTCGATGTCTCGCCGCAGGAAATACAACGTCTGGTTCAGGCTATTCAGGGCTGGAGTGGGGTCCACCTCGGGCCACAACGCATCTAGCACCTGATCTCGCGTGACCGCGCGGTTCTTCCTGGCGAGCAGATAGCAGAGGAGTCCCGCCGCACGCCGACGGATGGTCGTGATGTCGACCGTCCGAGTCCCCACCGTGAACCTCACGCGTCCGAGATCCGAAATGAGGAGGGTCGGGCTGCGCCTGCGCGCAAGATTCCGGCCCAGATCGGTGCCACGAAAGCCTTTCACCTTGGATTTCGCAAACGCTCGCAGCAGCCTGACATCAGACATCTCGCCGAACTCGTCGAGGAGAAGGGCGGCCTGGGTGGCTCCGGAGGTGATTGGGTGGGTGATCGCCGAGCGAAGCCACGGCAACCATCGGCGGGGCCACTTGGCGATGCTCTGCCGCACCGCGCTACTGGAAACCGTGATGTGAAGATTCGACGCGATGGCCTCTGCGCACGCCAGGACATCCATTTCCGTCGCTCGGGCTAGCAGATCCGCGGTTGACGGTTCGTCGCCGGCCGCCAATGCCTGAAGTAACTCGACCCGAAGTCTGTAGAGACCAGCCCCCTGACGTTCGACCAGACGTCTGGCACGAGACAGTTCCTCGAGCGCCTCGCCAGGACGCCCAGCAACCATCTCGCAGAGCGCCCGTTCGACAAGCCACTGGATCCATCCAGCGATAGCGGTGACTTGGAGGTCATCCAGTGGGGCTGACAGCAGTTGGGCACCTTCGTGCGGGTCCTGACAGGCCAGTGCCAGCCTCGCGCCGTTGAGCTGGCGCTGGAAGCGGATGCGTTCGACCGAGTCTTCGACGAGGCCATCGACACGCCTCAGAAGCGACTGCGCGCGCGCAACCTCTCCCGTTTTGGCGAGGAGCCCCACGGCCTCCATGATGCGCTCGGGTGTGCCTATGCCTTCCGCTCGGAGTCCGACCTCGAGTTCGATCTCGGCATCTGGCCATCGACCGAGCTCGGCGAATGCACGCGCGAGCGAGATGTGTGTGGATGCGGTTTCGTCGGGTTCGTTGGGAACTCGAGCGAAGAGTTCAAGGGCGCGGTAGCCGGCGGTGCAGGCAGCCTCGAGATCGCCCTCGGCCATCCGGACTTCGAGCAAGTTGTGGTACGTGATCGCTGCGTGGAACAGGATGTCCGATCGGTCCTGCACTTCCGCCAAGTGTTCGAGGTGTTTCGCTGCGTGCGGAAGGCCGCCATCTCTCCCAGCTCCGGTGAGGACTCGTAATCCGTAGAGCAGCGGCCGGTACTCGTCGGCTATGTCGCCGTCGGAGCCGGCATCATCCAGCAGCGCCATTACTTGCGCAGACTGGCCGAGCCACCATAGAGCATGCATTCTTCCCAGCACGACGAGGCCGCGGGACTGGCCGTCGAGGTCCGCGAGATCGAAACGCTCGAGACGGGCAAGGCCTTCGCGGATGCGACCGGCGTAGATGTCCTCGCGTGCGAGGATCACCGCGATGCGGG
>JAJYJR010000473.1 GCA_021789355.1 Chloroflexota bacterium
ACCGCGTCGGGCTCCTGCATCGGCGTCGGAGGCAGCACCGTGGGCACCCTCGACCTGTCCGGGACGACCCACACGAACGTCGGGACGTACACCGACACCTGGACGTTCAGCGACTCGTCCGGCAACTACGCGAGCCAGTCGGGCAGCGTCACCGACGCCATCACGCCTGGACAGGCGACCTACTTCAGCGTCACCGCGCCAGCCGACGTCACCGCCGGGACCGCCTTCCACGTCACCGTCACGGCGAAGGACCAGTACGGGAACACGGCCACCGGCTACAGCGGCACCGTCCACTTCACGAGCACTGACACTGGGAGTCGCGTCTCGCTGCCGGCCGACTCCACGCTGACGAACGGGACCGGCACCTTCAGCGCCACGCTGGTGACGATCGGCAACCAGACCATCACGGCGACCGACACCTCGAGCAGCTCGATCACGGGGGGCGCGACCACCTTCGTCGCGAGCGCTGTCTGCACCTCGTGGACAAACTGCAACGGAAACGCGACCAGCCCGGACCAGGACCTGTTCGGCAATCTCTTCAGCCCAGGTGGGAGTGCCCCGACGGTGTACCTCACGCTCGGGTTGAACAGCACGACCGGGGACGCCGGGATCTACAACGCGGACTGCGGCGTTCCGACGGGCGCCCAGCTCGTCGGGCAGGAGGGCAACCTCCAGGTCTTCGGCAATGCGCCGACCGATATGCAGACCACGCAGGTGATGATCTTCCACAAGGCCTACCTGCAGAGCATCGGGTACGCATCGCGAAACGCCGCCCAGTTCAATGTCTGCCTGGGCGCCATCTATCTGCCGAACCCATCGGCGACCGCGTCTGGCAACCTGACGTACGCAGGCGCCGCGTACAGCGGAACTTGGTACGGTAAGGACGCCTCGGGTAACCAGCAGCCTGCCCAGTTTGCGACGGACTACACCGGCACCGGCCGATGGTGGGCGACCGCGGCGGATTGCTCCGCGACCTTCATCCGGCCCGGGTATGACCCGTGCGTCGGCCTCAAGACAAAGAACGGGAGCCAGCTGAGGTCGTACCTCACCAGCCTCAACTTCTCAGATGTCACCAACGTGATGAAGTTCATGGGGAGCGGCGACCTCGCCATCGTCGTCGTCAAGTCCTACCCGTGGGACTCCCGGGGGGCCTACTACTAGAAACATGCAGCCCGAAGCGTCGAGCCGAAGAGCCCCGGAGATCGCCTCCGGGGCTCTTCTCATCTGGTGGCGAGGCAGTGGCTTCGCTCGCAGCTAGTGTCGTGGCCCGCCGATTCCTAGCGGGTTGCCGCCAGAGGCTTGAGCCAGGATCAGTAGTTCGCGAAGCACGACACCGCGACATACTGGACGGACCATGCCAGCCACGAGCACCGCGGCCCCCCAGTGGGGCACCTGGGCGCCGTACAGCGGCACCGAGGCGCTCGCCGTCGCGGCGGTCCTGCTCGTCGTGGCGGCGACCCTCGCCTATGCCGCCACCCGGCTGCGAGGCCCGCTGGAACCGAGGCGACGAGGCCGTGGCGCCAAGGTCTTCAGTATCGCGGTCTGGCTGCTGTCGCTCTGGACGCTCGCCATCGGCTGGGGAATCGCGGGCCGCCTCGCGATGGACGCGTTCCCCGGCCAGGCCGCTCCCGCGAGTCCGACCTGGCCCCTCACCGCCACTTCCATGATCGTCACGTTCGTGCTCATCATCGTGATCGGCGCGCAGCAGGGCCTCCGGGCGCGGGTCAACTTCCCAAGTGCCCTCTTCGGCGCGCTGGCGGCACCCTTCGTCTTCGAGTTTCCCTTCGATCTCATCGTCGTGACCCGGACCGTTCCGGAGATCCCACCGGATCCCACGCTCTTTCGGGTGGTGTACTTCGCGCCGCTCCTGTTCGTCGCGGTTTCGACGATCGCGCTGCTTGCGCTCTCGCCCATGGTGCGTGTCTCGAGGAGCACGCTCGGGGCGCTGGCGGCGATGTTCATCGTGTTCTCGCTTTGGGCTGCGCTCTTCGGGTTCGCCTATCCCGGAACTGCCGGTCCGCTGGCCATGAACGTGGTCTCGAAGATCATCGCGTTCGTCACCACCCTGACCCTGTTCATACCGACCGGGTGGCGCTTCTCCTGGGCATCGTTCATCGAGGCCCGCCGGGCACCATGGGTGCGGCCGAGCGGTCCCGACTGGTGACGCGGTCACGGCTATGGACGAGAAGAAGCCTGACCCTCCCACACCGGCCTCGATGAGGCTCACGCCTCTAGCGGCAACCCGCTAGGAATCGGCGGGCCGCGACTCGTGTCACGACTCGCAAGTTCCGCGTGGGTTCGCGCCAGCCCGCGAACGCACAGGAACTCCCCGGCAACCCGATAGCTTCCGAATCGGGACAACAGACTCGACCGAAGTGCACGCAGGTGTACAACGTGCGGAGTCGATCGCGACCGGGAGGGAGAAATGCGTCAGTTCGTCACCTCGAGGGACGGCACGAGAATCGCCTACGAAACCGCGGGCCAGGGACAGACGGCGCTGATCGTCCTGGGCGCGCTGAACTCACGAAAGTCGGGAACCCGGTTAGCCAAGCTCCTCGCAGCCAAGTTCATGGCCGTGACCTATGACCGACGAGGACGCGGCGACAGCTCCGACTCCGGGTCATATTCGCCCGAGCGTGAGGTCGAGGACATTGCGGCGCTCATCGATGCGGTCGGAGGACCGGCCTGCCTCTACGGCCATTCCTCCGGTGCGGCCCTTGCGATCGCGGCCGCGGTCAAGCTGCCCGAGCAGGTCGCGAAGCTGGCCATCTACGAAGCGCCCTACGCGTTGGACAGCGCCGCGCGAAAGGCCGCCGAGGAGTACTACGTGGCCCTCGGTCAGGTGCTCGCATCTGGACACAACGGCGACGCCGTCGCCCTGTTTGTCCGCTCCGTGGGGGTCTCTGACGCCCAGGTTCAGGCCATGAAACAGATGCCGATGTGGAAAGGGCTGGAGAAGCTGGCCCCGACGCTGGTCTACGACAGCGAGGTCCTTGGCAAGGGGCACGCTCTGCCGGGGGCTCTCCTTGCGCGCGTCAGGACGCCAACCCTGGTCATGCACGGCGGTGCCGGATCGCCTGCGATGCGCGATGCGGCCGAGGCAATCAGCGCGGCCATCCCCAAGGCGAACCTTCGAACCCTTGCCCACCAGACGCATGGCGTGAGCCCAAAGGCTCTCGCACCGGTACTGGACGAGTTCTTCGCCTGAGCACGATCGCACCGGGAGGCGGCCGGCGCCCTGCTCGCTGGCCTCCTGGTCGAGGCCGATCCGCCGCGAGAGGCGTCCCGACGGCGTTGCTGGTGTCAGGACGCGCGAGGTCCTCGTGGGTTCACACCAACCCGCGAACCCACCGGAACTCGCCGGCAACCCGATAGCTACTTCCGAACCGGGACACTAGGCCGGTCCCAGGGAGGCGATGATCTGTTCGATCTCGGCCCCTGTCGCGAAATCGCCCTTGGCTGCGGCAAGCCTCCGCGCCTCGTCGAGCGGCACGCGCGCCTCGGTGTCCATCCCCGAGGCTTGAAGGACCCTCGCGAGGTCGAGAAGCGCGTCTACCATCAGGACGGGAGATTCGGCCTCCCGACGAATCGCGACAGCCTCCTTGGCCAACCTTATCGCCTCGTCCCGGTCGCCGCGCGCCGCGAGCACGAGCGCCATTGGTGATCTCCAACCGGCCTGCGCGTCGGTGTCCTCCGTGTCGGCCATCTCGCGAGCGGATTCGGCCAGTGCCGCCGCCTCATCGAAACGGCCCTGGGCCGCGAGAACGCGCGACAGGAGGCCGTCGATCGTCGGCAGGATGAGACGCTCGCCCTGTGAGACGAGGACGTCACGATCCAGGCGGAGTTCGCGCTCGGCCCCAGAGAGGTCGCCGGCGAGCATCTCGACCGCCGCGGTGTGCAGTGACGTCAATCCGGCTTTCGGGCCGGCCGTGTCGGCCAGCCGCTCTCGCATCCCAACGTACAGCGATCGGGCTCGCTCGACCTCGCCGGATCGGGCGAGCAACTGCGCAAGCGCGAGTCGGATGCGCGCATTCGCGATCTGGTCGGTAGTCGTCCGGGCGACGAGCTCCTCGCACTGCCGGATGGCCTCTGGGATGGGTGTGGGACCGTACACCGCGACATCCGAGTACGCGACGGATGCTCGGGTCTCGGCACTGGTGTCGCCCCACTCGCGGGCCCGTGCAATCAACTCGCGCGAAGCCTGGCCGAGGTCGGCCCACCGGTTTGCGCGCGCATATACCGTCAGGCGGAGACGCCACGCGAGTGTCTGCCCAAGCTGATCTCCGGAAGCCTCCAGCGCACGGAGCGCATCGGCTACTCTGCGGAGCACCCTCCCGGTGGATTCGCCTGCTTCGCCGGTGGCCATCCCGAGCCAGAGGGTCGCGATCTGCGCACGGGCGATCAGTCCGGTCACTCCCACTTCGCCCGCGAGCCTGGTTGCTTCATCGAGTGCCGCCCTGGCATCCGCCAACTCGCCGAGGTCCATTTGCGCGAGGCCCAGCTCAGGCAGGAGGGCGACCCGCTCCGGGTCCATGCTGTCAAGGGTCTGCGTCGCTCGTCGGAGGAGGCTGACCGCAGCCCCGAAGTCGCCACGTCCCATCGCGCGCCGACCGGCAGAGGTGAGCTTCATGGAGGCGCGTTTGCCGACCCGCCGTGCCGCCTCATCGACTACCCCGAGCTCGGTGAGGTACCGATAGGCCTGCTCCAGGTGATAGCCGTGGATCTCCTCGAATTCCTGCCCTCGGCCTCGCTCGGCGTTGACGCGTTCGGCCCAGTCGACGAAGCGTTCGTGGTAGCTGGCGCGGAGCCGCTTCAGGAGCGATCCGTACGCCGTGTCCTTTACCAGGATGTGCGCGAACCGGTACGCCTCGTCCTCGTCGAGCGTCGTCGCCCGGACGAACTGCTTGCGCTCGACCGACTGCAGCGCGGGCAGCAGGGACGGGCGGAGGCTTTCGTCGAGCAGTTCCTCCACGGCCGAGACCGGGAACGACAGGCCGATCACCGAGGCGGGTTCCAGGACCACACGCTCGTCCTGCGGGAGCGAGTCGAGGCGGGCCGCGAGCAGTGCGGTGATCGAGGGT
>JAJYJR010000474.1 GCA_021789355.1 Chloroflexota bacterium
CGGACCAGCCAGACGCTCTCCGGCGGCGAAGCCCAGCGGATCCGCCTGGCGACTCAGATCGGGTCGAGCCTGATGGGCGTGCTCTACATCCTCGACGAGCCCTCGATCGGGCTGCACCAGCGCGACAACGCGAAGCTCATCGCGACCCTGACCCGGCTGCGCGACCTGGGCAACACGCTGATCGTGGTCGAGCACGACGAGGAGACCATCCGCACCGCCGACTGGGTGGTCGACGTGGGGCCGGGGGCCGGCGAGCACGGCGGCGAGGTGGTGGCGGCCGGCCCGCTCGAAGCGATCATCGAGGAGCCGCGGTCGCTCACCGGCGCGTACCTGCGGGGCGAGCGGTTCGTCCCGGTGCCGGCCCGGCGGCGACCGGGGAATGGCCGGGCGCTGGTGGTGCGGGGCGCGCGGGCCCACAACCTCCGCGCGATCGACGTCGCGTTCCCGCTCGGCACGTTCATCTCCGTGACCGGGGTGTCGGGTTCGGGGAAGAGCACGCTGATCGCGGAGGTGCTGTACCGGGGCCTCGCGAAGGTCCTGTATGGCTCGCGCGACGAACCGGGCGAGCACGACCGGATCGACGGCGTCGAGGCGATCGACAAGGTGATCGAGATCGACCAGAGCCCGATCGGGCGGACGCCCCGCTCGAACCCGGCCACCTATACCGGCGTCTTCGGGCCCATCCGGGAGCTGTTTGCCGGCGTCCCCGAGGCGCGGCTGCGCGGCTACAAGGCGGGGCGCTTCAGCTTCAACGTGAAGGGCGGCCGCTGCGAGAACTGCAAGGGCGACGGGATCATCAAGATCGAGATGCAGTTCCTGCCGGACGTGTACGTGCAGTGCGAGGTGTGCAAGGGCAAGCGGTACAACCGCGAGGCGCTGGAGATCCACTACAAGGGCAAGTCCATCTCGGACGTGCTGGAGATGACGGTGGAGGAGGCGCTCGAGCTGTTCAGCGCTGTGCCGGCGATCCGGAACAAGCTGCAGACGCTCAACGATGTGGGGTTGGGCTACATCCACCTGGGCCAGCCCGCCACCACGCTGTCGGGCGGTGAGGCGCAGCGCGTGAAGCTGGCCACCGAGCTGTCACGGCGCGCGACCGGGCGCACGGTCTACGTGCTCGACGAGCCCACCACCGGCCTCCACTTCGCGGACGTGGAGAAGCTCCTGCAGGTGCTGCACCGGCTGGTCGACGCGGGCAACACGGTGATCGTGATCGAGCACAACCTCGACGTGATCAAGACCGCCGACTGGATCGTGGACCTTGGCCCGGAGGGCGGCGCGCGAGGCGGGGCCGTGGTGGCGGAGGGGACCCCGGAGCAGGTCGCCGAGGTGGCGGCGTCCGCCACGGGCGAGTACCTGGGTCGGGTCCTGCGCGGCGAGCCGCTGGTCCCGCTGACCGACGTGACGTTCGCGGAGGCCGCGGGCCGCGCCGCTGGGGCCCCGGCCGCGGCTCGCGGCGCCGGGGCGATCCTTGCGAAGCGGGCTGGCGCCAGGCGGCACGCCGTCGAGGCGTAGGCCACCGACCGGCTGCCACCGGTTCGCCTGCACGCGCTAGCATCCGCCCATGCCTGAGATCGACTTCGCCTTCCTGGCGGATGCCGCGGACGCGCGGCCCGGCCAGAAGTTCCACATCCTCGGTGGCGGCGTGACCCGCATCGGCGGGCCGGCGTTTCCACTGGTGCATCCCCACCTCGCGCTCGTCGTCGGGCTCACCGTGACCGCCGCGGAACTCGGCCAGGACCACGAGCTGCGGTTCGTGCTGCTGGCCCCCAACGGCGCCGAGCTGTCGCGCGCCGAGGCGCAGATCCGCGCCGACGGGTGGTCCGCGGGCGGTGGCGACACCTCGGTGACGTTCGCGCTCGACCTGTGGAACCTGACGTTCGCCGAGCCCGGCGACTACTCGCTCCGGATCCTGATCGCGGGCTCGGAGCGCAAGCGGATGACGCTCACGCTCGAACGGAGCACGACGGCACCGGGCAGCGGCGTGGTCCCCCCGTTCCCGCCCCCGACCGGGCGCGCGTGATCGGCGCCCCGCGCCATGCCGGCGCCCCGCGCCATGCCGGCGCCCCGCGCCATGCCGGCGCCCCGCGCCATGCCGGCGCCCCGCGCCATGCCGGCGCCCCGCGCCATGCCTGCGCCCCGCGCCATGCCTGCGCCCATCGCAAGCCACGACAGGGGCCGCGGGTCCTGGTGACTGCCGCCTCGTGAGCCCGCGCCACCCGCCCGGGCCCCCGCGCTGGCAGGACCCGGCCCTCGACGAGGCCGCGCTCGAGCTCGCCCGGCTGGTGCGCGGCGCCGTCTCAGCACTCCACGGGCTGGGCCACGAGCGCTGGGTGGCCTTCCTCGAGCCGCTGGTGCCGGTGTTCGAGGACGGCGATCGCGGCGATCTCCTGGTCGCGGCGCGGCGGGCGCGCGCCGCGTTCGGCGCGCGCGACTCCATCCTGGACGCGTGGCCGTCCGACGACGCGCGGCGGCTCCGCGACGCCGTCGACCGCCTGCAGCACCTGATCGACCGCCGCCTGGCGAGCGAGTCGTGAGCGGGACGCGGGCCTCGGCGCGCACGGCTGCGGGCGGGGCCGCGGCCGCCGGGCAGTCGTGGGTGGTGCTGCTCGTCCTCTACGGGCTCGCGTCGTTCGTTGAGGCGTTCGGTGTCAGCCAGGTGTTCGCCTTCATGCTGCTGTACCTGCAGGGCATGGGCGTGCCGAAAGCCGACATCGGCCCGACGATCGGCGTGCTGAGCTCGCTGGTGTTCGTGCTGGGTCTGCCGATCGTGCCGCTGTGGGGCGTCTGGGCCGACAAGTACAGCCGCAAGGCGGTGATCGTCCGCAGCGCGGTCGTGGAGGCGGTCGTGTTCGGCGCGGTGGCGCTCAGCAGGACCCCGTGGCAGCTCGGCGTGAGCCTGTTGCTGGTCGGGTTCCAGCTGGGCAACACGGGCGTGATGCTGGCCGCCATCCGGGACGTCACGCCGCGCCGGCGCCTCGGTACGGCGATCGCGCTGTTCGGCGCGACCTCGCCGGTCGGGATGGCGGTCGGCCCGTGGATGGGCGGCGTCATGATCGGCGTGCTGCGGATGCCGGTGTCCAGCGTGTACTGGCTGGCCGCGGCGCTGTCGGTCGGGGTCGCGCTGCTGCTGGCGTTCGGCTCACGCGAGGTCCGCCCAGAGATCGTCCCCCAGGGGTCCGTCCGCTCCCTGGCGTACGGCGCGGTGCGAGGGGTCCTCGAGGACCCGACTGTGCGCCGGCTCTTCCTGGTGTTTGGGCTGGCGTTCTTTGCGCGCCAGATCGCGAACCCGTTCCTCCCCCTGCTGGTCGAGCGCGTGGTGGGGCAGGGGAGCGGGCTGGCGGGTGCGATCGGCCTGGTCACCGGAATCGCGGCGCTGGTGGGCGGGCTCGTGTCCCCCGTCGCCGGGCCCCTGGGTGACCGCTTCGGGTTCCGGCCGGTGCTCGCCGTGGCCTTCGCGGGCGGCGGGCTCGCTCTGCTCCTGATGCCGGCAATGCCGACCGTGGGTGCGCTGGCGATCGTGGTCGTCGGCTGGTCGGCGTGCGTGGCGGCGGTCAGCGCGATGGTGTTCGGGCTGCTGGCCGTGGAGGTGTCCGCGGAGCGACGATCGGCGACGCTGAACCTGGTGTACCTGCCGCTGTACGTTGCCGGGATCGTCGGCCCCTCCATTGGCGCGGCGCTGGTGGGCAGCGGGCTCGCGACCGTGTTCGCCGCAGGGGGAGGGCTGCTTGCCGCGGGATCGGTGGCGGTTGGCGTGCCGCTCCTGCTCGGCCGGCGGGCGGGTAGCCCGGTCGCCTGAGGCGTCGTCCCCGGGATTCCGAGCGCTTCACCGGGCGCTGGACGCACTGGCTAGACTGGTCGGTGCGCAGCGCTCGATCTCGGGGTCGAGCGGCGCGGAGGTGCCGGAGGGAAGCCATGCGTGTCCGGGCGGCTCTGGTTGCGGTGGCCCTCCTGGTGACGGTGGCCGCGTGCGGGGGATCGGCGGCGTCCCCGAGCCAGCCCGCCGCGTCGGTTGCGCCGGCCGCGTCGTTCGCGGCCCCGTCGGCGGCACCGCCGCTGGCGACGCCGACACCCGTGCCATCTGTGGCGCCCGCCACGGGAGGCACCACGTACACGGTCAAGAAGGGCGACACGCTGTGGGCGATCGCCCAGCGGTACAAGATCACGCTCAAGGCCCTGCAGGACGCCAACCCGCAGCTCAAGGACCCCAACGTCCTCAAGATTGGCGAGAAGCTGGTGATCCCGAAGCCGTGACGGGCGCCACTCCGGACATGGTCCGGAGTCTGCCTGGCCGCACGGCGCGGTTCCACCGGCCGGCGATCCGGGTGACGGCGGCATGAGCAACCCCTCGCGCGAGGAAGCCTGGGCGCTCCTGTGCGAGTGGACGCCGAGCGACGCCCTCCGGCGGCACGGGCTGGCGGTCGAGGCGTGCGTCGCGTGGTACGGCGAGCACCAGTTCGCCATCGCCGCCGAGGAGCTGCAGACCTGGCGGGCGGCGGGGCTGCTCCATGATTTCGACTACGAACGCTACCCGGACACGCACCCGATGCGGGGCGCGGAGGAGCTGCGGCGGCTGGGGTACCCCGACGATCTCGTCGAGGCCGTGCTGGGCCACGGTGATCACACCGGCGTGCCCCGGACCAGCCTGCTGGCGAGAACCGTGTACGCCTGCGACGAGATGAGCGGTTTCGTCATCGCGGTGGCGTACGTGCGGCCGAACCGCAGCCTGGACGAGGTGGACGCGCAGGCCGTGGCGAAGAAGATGCGGGACAAGGGTTTTGCCCGGCAGGTGCCGCGCGACCAGCTGGTCAAGGGGGCTGAGGAGCTCGGCGTGCCGTTCGAGGAGCACGTCGCGAACGTCGTCGAAGGGCTCAAGACGGTGCGGGACGTGCTGGGCCTGTAAGCGGAGCGGGCGAGGTGCGAGGCCGGACCGCGATCGGTCATCCCGCCCCGACCGACCCCGCCCCGAACGGGCGCCGCGTCACCCCGGCCGGAGTTCGGCATCCGCGAACGCCTCTCGCAGGAACGGCGACGGCGCGTCCGGGTCGTAGACGAGGGTGAGCGAGCGGCGCGCCCG
>JAJYJR010000475.1 GCA_021789355.1 Chloroflexota bacterium
CGCGGGGCGTGTGGATCACCCCCGATGATTCCGGGCGCATCGCCGAGCTGCTGCGCAACGCGCGCGACGAGGAGGTCCGGCTCATCGTCGCCACCGACAACGAACGCATCCTCGGCCTCGGCGACCAGGGCGCGGGCGGGATGGGGATCCCCATCGGCAAGCTCGCCCTGTACACGGCCGGCGCCGGCATCTACCCGTCGCTGACCCTGCCGGTGTCGCTCGACGTGGGCACCGACAACCAGGCCCTGCTCGACGACCCGCTGTACATGGGCTACCGGCATCCCCGGCTGCGCGGCGACCCGTACGACGAGTTCATCGAGGAGTTCGTGGAAGCGGTCAACCTGGTCTTCCCGCACGCCGTGCTGCAGTGGGAGGACTTCAAGCAGCACAACGCGATCCGCATCCTGGATCGCTTCCGGCACCGCGTGGCCAGCTTCAACGACGACATCCAGGGCACCGCGGGCCTGGTTGTCGCCGGCCTGTTCGCCGCGCTGCGCATCCTCGACGAGCCGCTCCACCGCCAGCGGCTCGTGTTCCTGGGCTCAGGGGCGGCGGGCGTGGGGATCGCGCGCCTGGTGCGCGTCGCCATGGAGCGCGAGGGCGCGGAGCGGGCCACGGTGGCCCGGGCCATCGCGATGCTCGACACCCACGGCCTGGTCCATACCGGGCGCGCGCCGCTCGACCCCGACAAGCTCGAGTTCGCGCTGTCGCCGGAGGTCATGGCGGCGCACGGGTTCGTCGGTGAGGGCCCGTTCGATCTCGAGGAAGTGGTCCGGCGGCTGCGGCCGACCATCCTGATCGGCACGAGCGCGACCCCCGGCTCCTTCACCGAGGGCGCCATCCGCGAGATGGCACGCCACGCGCGCATCCCCATCGTGATGCCGCTCTCGAACCCCACGTCCAAGTCCGAGGCGGTGCCGGAGGACATCCTGCGCTGGACCGAGGGCCGCGCGGTGGTGGCGACCGGCAGCCCGTTCCCGCCCGTGGAGGTGGCGGGCGAACAGCGCCTGATCGGGCAGGCCAACAACGTGTTCGTGTTCCCCGGCGTGGGGCTGGGCGCGATCGTGGCCGACGCGCGCGAGGTGACGGACGAGATGTTCCTCGTCGCCGCTCACACGCTGGCCGAGATGGTGACGCCCGAACGGCTCGCCGCGGGCTCCCTCTACCCGCCGGTCTCCTCCCTCCGGGAGGTGACGCGGGCCATCGCCATCCGCGTGGTGTGCCAGGCGCGTGACTGCGGGGTTGGGCGCGCCATCCACGACGAGCAGATCGAGCGGGTGGTCGCCGAGGCCATGTGGTACCCGGCGTATCCCCGGTACGTCGCCGCACCGGTGATGGCCGCGCCCTGACGCCCATGGGCACAGGGCCTCGGGCGCCGGCGCGCCGGAGAGTGACGCGCGCGTCGTGCACCGGACGCTGGTACGCCAGCAGGCAGGTCGCTTGACCCGCCGCGTGGATGGTGAGCCGGGAGAGACTCGAACTCTCAACCCGCGGTTTAAGAGACCGCTGCTCTACCGTTGAGCTACCGGCCCACGGCCGCCGATTGTAGCGCACCGGCCCGTCATCGCGTCGTGGAGTCGCTCTGCCCCCAGACCGGTCGCGGCCCAGAACGGCACGTAGTCGAGGCGCACGAGGCCGTCCACGTGCCAGCGGGTCCGGCCCGAGTAGTCCCACGGGCAGCGCCCGGTCGCCCGCCTCAGCAACCAGCCGGTGGCCCACTCCACCGCGAGGATCCCGGCAGCGTACGTGGCACCCCGCTGCCACGCCGGTCGGCCGCGGATCCGCGCGTGGACGGGCTCGAACAGCGGCAGCGCCAGCGCGTAGATCGGCACCATCCAGGCCGTGGCGGGGCCCACCACGCGGGGGGCACGCTCCGCGCGCGACAGTCGCACCGAGGTGAACGCGCTCTCCACGAGGGCGCCGGTGATGCCATAGGTCGCTGCCCGGCGGACGCGCCCGGCACGGAGTCGCACGCGCGCATCTTACGAAGGACACACGGGCCGGGTACCGTGGAGCACTCGCCCGCTGGCCGTGACGAACGGGTGGGACGGACGGACCGCGTTCGGGTGACCGCAGGCCCTGTCCGCACCAACCGCGGGGATGGTCCCATAGGTCTGCAGCGGCGCGTCCCGTCTGCTCCAACGGAGGTCCACTCGATGCCCCAGACGGAGGGCTCCACGCCTCGGACCGAACACGACGCCGAGTTCGTGGCGCTCCTGAACGCGACATGGTTCGGCGCGAACCTGCCCCCGGAGACCCAGGTGCGTCTCGCGGCGCTCGCCCGGCGCTACCAGGCGCCCGCCGGCACCACGCTCCTCACGGAGGGGCAGCTGGCCAACGAGCTGGGCATCGTGCTCAGCGGGCGCGTCTCGCTGCGGACCCTGGTACCCGAACAGGGCTGGATCACGATCCTGACCGTGGAGGCCGGCGACATCTTCGGGCAATCCGCGCTGGTCCCCCCGTATCGGTCCACGTCGACGGTCGTCGCGCTCCAGCCGGTCGACGTGCTCGCGCTCGACGGACCGGGCCTCCGCGCGGCGCTGTCGGCCGACCACGATCTGGCCGCGGTGCTGTACCCGCGGGTCCTGCAGGCACTGGCGCGCCGGCTGAACGCCACCCGGCTCCAGATGCTCGACCTGTTCGCGAGGTAGCCAGGATCGACGTGACGAGCGACACGACGAGCGCGGCCCGCTTCCTGCCGCGCGCGGGGTTCCAGCAGCTCATCGACCTGCTCGCCGAGGACGGGCGCACCGTGATCGGCCCCACCGTGGCCGACGGCGCCATCGTGTATGGCGAGGTCCGTTCCGTCGGAGACCTTCCCCGGGGCGTCAGATCGGAGCAGGCGCCGGGCCGGTTCCGGTTGGTGGATCATGCCGACGAGCGGTACTTCGCGTACGCGGTCGGGCCGACCTCCTGGAAGCGTTTCGTGTTCCCACCCACTCTCACCCTCGCCGAGTCGCACCGCGACGAACACGGGCATGTCTCCTTCGGGCCGGCGCGGACGGAGATCCCGAGCCTCGCGTTTCTCGGCGTCCGCGCGTGCGAGATCGCCGCCCTGGGCATCGAAGACCGCGTCTTCCTTGGCGGCCCGTACACCGACGAGGACTACCGCCGGCGGCGGGCACAGGCGCTGGTGGTCGCGGTCCAGTGCGCGGAGCCCGGGGGCACCTGCTTCTGCACCTCCATGGGCACCGGCCCGGGCATCCGGGGCGGCCACGACATCTCGCTGGTCGAGCTCGACGACGGGTTCATCGTGACGGCGGGGTCCGAGGCCGGTACGGCCATCGTCGGGCGCCTCGCCCTGGGGGAGGCCACGGCCGACCAGGTCATGGCCGGCGCCGACCAGCTGGCCGAGGCACGCGAGCGCATTGGCGACCCCGTGGTCACGGCCGGGCTCCACGATCGTCTCCTCGCGAAGCTGGACAGCCCGCACTGGGCCGAGATCGCCGAGCGCTGCCTCGCCTGCACGAATTGCACGGCCGCCTGCCCGACCTGCTTCTGCACCAGCGTCAGCCAGCGCTCCGACCTGGACGGCCACAGCGCCGCCACCGAGCGCCGGTGGGACTTCTGCTTCACCAAGGGCTTCTCCGCCGTGGCTCTGGGCGGCAACTTCCGGCCGCGCGTCCAGGACCGCTACCGGCAGTGGCTCACCCACAAGTTCGCCACGTGGATCGACCAGTTCGGCACGTCGGGCTGCGTCGGGTGCGGACGATGCATCACCTGGTGCCCGGTTGGCATCGATGTGCGCGAGGAGCTCAACCAGATCGCCCCGCCGCCCGAGGTGATCGCCGGTGACGGTCACGCGGCCGAGGCACGAGCGCCCAGTACGAGCGTCTTCCGCGTGGAGTCCGTCCGCCGCGAGACCCACGACACCGTCACCCTGTCCCTCTCCACCGAGACCACCCTCGACTGGGAGCAGTCGAAGGGCGAGTTCGTCATGGTGTCGGTCCCGGCCGTCGGGTCGATCCCCATCTCGATCTCCCGGCGCCTTCCCACCGGCATGGAGCTGACCGTGCGCGGCGTCGGACCAACGAGCACGATCCTGACCGGCCTCGAGCACGGCGCCGAGGTCGGGCTTTCCGCGCCGCTGGGTCATGGCTGGCCCGTCGCGGCGGCGGAGGACCACGACATCGTGATCGTTGGCGGCGGGATGGGCTTCCCGCCACTCCGGCCCGTCGTCGACGAGATCCTGTCGAACCGGGGACGTTTCGGCGACGTGCACATCTACCACGGAGCCCGGACCCCGGGCGACCTGCTCTACAAGGAGGAGCTGGCCGCGTGGGCCGCGCGGGGGGACCTCGACGTCGGGGTCACGGTCGACCGGGCCGACGCCACCTGGCTGGGCCGGGTGGGCGTGGTGACCCAGCTGTTCGACCAGGCGCGCTGGGACGGGTCCAAGGCGATCGCGTTCGTGTGCGGGCCCGAGCGCATGATCCAGGCCACGGTCGGGACCCTCGGATCGCACGGGATCACCCAGGACCGCATCTTCATCTCGATGGAGCGCCACATGGAGTGCGGCGTCGGGCTGTGCGGGCACTGCCAGGTCGGGCCGTACTTCGTGTGCAAGGACGGCCCGGTATTCTCGCTCGCGCAGCTCGGTGACGTCTTCGGACGGGAGGGCATCTGATGGCCCGCGCAGGCTCCACCCCGCACCCTCGGCTCGGCGTCGTCAAGCTCGCCTCGTGCGATGGCTGCCAGCTCATGCTGCTGAACCTCGAGGATGCGCTGCTCCAGATCGCCGAACGGATCGACATCGTCGAGTTCCCGGAGGCGACGACCCATCACTCCAGCGGCCCGTACGACGTGGTCCTGGTGGAGGGTTCCGTCAGCACGCCCGAGCAGCTCGAGCAGATCCACGAGATCCGCCGCGAGGCCAAGCATCTCGTGACCATCGGCGCCTGCGCCACCGCGGGCGGGATCCAGGCCATGCGCAACTGGGCCAATCACGAGGCGTTCCGGGCGGCGGTCTATGCGCACCCGGAGTACGTCGAGTCGCTGGCCACCGCCCAGCCCGTGGCCGACTACGTCAAGGTCGACGCCGAGCTCCGGGGCTGCCCCATCGACGCCGGC
>JAJYJR010000476.1 GCA_021789355.1 Chloroflexota bacterium
CCCCGGGGGGGGGGGGGGGGGGGGGGGACGGTCTCGCGGCGAGCGTGAGCCGGTCGGGCCCGCCCGCCCGTGAGGCCGCTGACGAGGACCCGTCGGCGGCGGGGCCGCATGCCGCGGCTCGGCCGGGCGGTGCTGCGCCTCGAGCGGCGGGCGATGCGCTGGCCCGAAACGGTCGGCCTCGCGCGCACGCTCGGCGCGCTCGGCCTCTTCGCGGCCGGCGTGCAGCTGCTGACCTGGCCGCTCGTCGCGGGTGTGCCGTCCCTGACGAGCCTGCACCCGGCGCTGCTCGCCGCGACCGCGCTGGGCTCCGTCGCCCTCCTCGTCACGCCGAGCGCGACGCTCACCCGCGTCAGCTCGCACGTCGCGCTCGTCGCGGCGATCGCGGTGCAGACCGGGTATGCCATAGCGACCGGGGCGACCGACAGTCCCTACCTCGCCGGCTACGTCGCGCTGGTGCTGGTGGCGGCGCTCTTCGCCTCGCGACGCATGACATTCCTGACGCTCGGCGTGACCGTCGGCGGGCTCCTGACCCTGGCGCTCGTGGATCGCACCCCGAGCGGGGAGGACATCGCGGATCTCATCACGGTGGCCACGGTCTGCGTCCTGGTCGGGTTCACCACCTCGCTCCTGGCATCCCGGCAGCGCCGCGACCTGCGGCGGGCCGAACAACGGCTGGGGCGCAGCCGACGCCAATCGGCGCTGCGCCGGAACGAGGCGCACCTCGATCCGCTCACCGGCCTGGGCAACCGGCGCGCGTTCGACACCGACCTGGGGGCCGCCCTGGCGGAGCGCCGCCGCAACGACGGCCTGCTTCTTGCGATGGTGGACGCCGATGGGCTCAAAGGCGTGAACGACACGTTCGGGCACCCGGCCGGGGACCGGGCGCTCCAGGCCATCGCCGCCGCCTTGCGCGCGCGGGTGCGCGCCGACGACCGCGTGTATCGCCTGGGCGGCGACGAGTTCGCGATGCTCTTGACGAGCGGCGATCCCGCGGCGCTCGGGACGCGGCTCGCGCACCGCGTCGAGGCCGAGGTACCGGGAGCGGGACGCATCGGGGCCTCGGTCGGCGTCGCCCAGGCGCAGCCGGGCGATACGCCGACCGCGATCACCGCGCGGGCGGACACCGCGCTCTACGCGAGCAAGCGGCAGCGGGCGGACCGCGGCACGGTCCCAGCGTAACGCTCGACGCTGCACCGGACCGACCGCCTGGCCGAGACCGAGGTGGGTCTCGATGAGCGCGATGGCGGCCGAGACGATGGGCGCGGGTGGCCGGCACCAGGCGCCCCGCTCGGGCGACCGGCACACGTCGTCGAACGCGGGGTCGAGCCCGTGCGCTGCACCCAGGGCGACGCGCGCCGGGCGGCTCCGGCGGCCGAGAAGACCACGGCGGTCGTCCGCAGATGCGGCAACTTGCCGGATGACCCTGGGTGGCACGATGGTTCCGGAGCGGTGCCCTGCCTGGCCGCAGCGGTCCGTGATCGCGCCACCGTCATTCCCGCCCTGGAACGACCACCTTCTGGTCGCCCAGGGAGCGGGGCCGCGCTTCGCACGAATCGGACGGTGGTCGGAGGCTGCCCTTACGGGACGGGATCGTCAGTCGGGTGGCCGGATGGCAGCGCGCGACCGGGTCTGAGCGGGGCGGCCCCGGTGCAGGAGGGGGTGGGGTCGACGTCAGTCAGCTGGGCCTTCGAGTCCGTCGGCGGAAGTGCCGACGTGCGCACCAGCTCCGGCAGCCAACCCCGTTCCTCTGGGCTCAGGCCACGCTGCGGGCGGCCTTGGCCACGATCGTTGCGGCGAACTTGTCGTGCCAGCCCTGCTTCGTCGGGCTCTGGGCGGTGGTCACGATGAGGAAGATCACCCAGGCGAGTGAGGCGAGGGCGATCAGCAGACCAAGCAGCGGCAGCGAGTTGAGCGTCTGGGCGAGCGAGAAGATCCCACCCAGGGCGAGCCAGCGGCGGACCGCCTGGTTCATCGTCAAGGTCGTGCCATCGGCGGCGTTGCCGACCTGCATCCCGAGCACCCGCATCCCGAGGGTGGCGCGCATCGCCGTCCAGGTGTAGATGAAGTACCCGGCCGACAACCCGATCCCGAGCACCGCATAGATGAGCGTCGGGAGGATGTTCGTGTGCGTCTCGATCCGGAAGCCCAGGATCGCGCTCGAGTCGGGGATCGATTGCACCGACGTGGGCGCGCCGAAGAGTGCGAAGACGATGATCGAGACGATGACGACGGCGATGCCGACGAGGATCGCGTCGATGATGTAGGCGATGATGCGATTGGGGACGTCGGCATAGAACAGGCCGGCCGGACCCGGGGTCGGCGCCGTGGAGGTCAGCGCGCTCGTCCAGGCGGGCATCGGCGGTGGGGTCATCGGCGCGGGGCCGGGCGGGGGAGCCGCCGCCGGCTCCGGGGTCGGGGTGCTCGCTGGGTCGGGACCGGACATGGACCACCCTCCGTGTGTATCCCGCGATCAAGCCACCGGGCGTGGAGCGCGCGGTCGCTCCGTGGGGGGCAAGGATACACATGCGCCACCGGGCCACCAGAGGGAATCGCGAGACTCGGCGCACCACGGCACCGCCATCGGATAACCGGGGCCGTCAGCGCGGCGCTGGCGCGACGTAGGTCGCGAGATGGAACGCGTTCGGAGAGCGATCCCAGCGCACCCCAGTCGTCCAGCGCCGGCAAGCCCCATGTTCAGGTCACCCAAAGTAGGGCGGCACCGATCCACGGCGGCACGACGATCCGGCAGGTGGGAACGGCGGGATCAAGTCCATTCGCACCCACCCTGATCGCCCCGTTTCGGGGGCCGTCGTGGCGAGGGCGCCGCTCTGCCGGTACCTGCGGGGTCGTCGAGGTCTACGCCAGGGGCGCATATGTCACGGTGGATGGGGTGCCCACTCCCGTAGGTTCCGGCCGGCTCCGGCAGGTTCGGGCAGGGCCGCATCGCTGGTCCGGCACGCCCGGTGCCGCGGACGGCGCTCCACCGTGCCCCGGATCGACCCGCTGTCTGCCGTCCGCTTGCCGCGTCGGCACGGTCCGGCAACGGATCGACCATCTCCGGTCGGTACCGGTCGACGACCGTGTGGAGGACCGGGTCGTCCGGCGACCAGTCCGCGATGGGGCCGCAGACCGGCTCGGCCGGCACGCGTCTGGGGAGCCGCCCAGCGGACCAGATCAGCGGCGCCCCGTCCGGCCAGGCACGCCCAGCGACGGCCGGATTGACCCGACCGCAGGGCTCGCGTACCGACCGGTCTCGCCCCGCAGATCAGCGCTCAGCCCCACACCATGAGCAGCTCGTGACCGGGCGTCCCCACAACAGGCCCGGCCTGCGTCGGTGAGAGGCGCTGCCCACCGTTGCCAGCGGCCCCACACGTCGTCGCCCTGCCTCGGCGATGTGACCGAGGCGGGCGGCCAGCGGGGTGGTCCACCGGCTAGCATGCGGCGGTGCGCCGACAGACCTCCGCCGAGGCCGCTCTCTTTCTCACCGTCCTGATCTGGAGCCTGAACTTCAGCGCGGTCAAGGTGGGCGTCGGGGCGATCGCGCCGCTCGCGTTCTCGGTCGTGCGGTTCGTCCTGGGGGCATCGGTGACGGTGGTCGTCGTGCTGGCCCGCGAGGGCGTGCCCCGCTTCCGGCGGCAGGACCTGGGCCTGCTGCTGGCCGCCGCCCTCTGCGGCATCACCATCAACCAGGTGGCGTTCGTGGGCGCCCTGTCCATCACGAGTGCCTCCAACGTGGCCCTGCTCATGGGCACCATCCCCATCTGGACCGCCCTCATCGCGCTCGCCACGCGCCAGGAGCAGCTCGATGCGGCGCACTGGGTGGCCCTGGTGGCCGGCATCGGCGGGGTGGCGCTCGTCGTGCTCGGTGGGGCGCACGCGGGGCTGGGCGCGGTCAGCTTCGGTGGCGAGGCGCTGGCGCTGGCGACCGCAGCGAGCTGGGCGGGATACTCGGTCCTCATCCGGCCGCTCATGGCGCGCTACTCGGCGCTAGCGCTCTCGGCGTTCATGATGGTCGTCGGGACCCTCGCCCTGGTGCCCTTCGCGCTGCCCCAACTGGCCGGCCAGGACTGGGGCGCGGTCCCCGGCGATGCCTGGCTCGCGCTCGCCTACGCGGCCATCCTGAGCGTGAGCCTCACGAACATCCTGTACTTCACGGCCATCCACCGCGTGGGGGCCTCGCGGGCCGCTCTGTACACGTATCTCGAGCCGTTCCTGGGCGTACTCTTCGCGGTGCTGCTGCTGGCCGATCGGGTCACCCTGCCCCAGCTCGTTGGTGGGGGCATCATCGTGGCCGCCGTGGCCCTCGGCCGTCCGCGCCGGCTCGCCGTCGCGGAGCCCGGGATGTGAGCGGGGCGAGGTCCCGCACCATCCTCTGATCGTGCGGGGCAGATTGCACCCGTTTCGACGCAGGCGAGCCCTTATCATGGTGTTGTCCCGCGGTCGATGTCGGGTGCGTAGCCCGAGCCTCGACTCTCGGGACCGCGCGGGGCAACTGGCCCGGCCGATCGTTGAGGCTCGGCGGGCGAGTGCCTGCCGCCAACGATCCGTTCGGGAATGGCCCCCGAGGGTGCGATGGCCAGCGTCGGACTCATCGTGAACCCGGCCGCGTCGCGGGATGTGCGGCGCCTGACGTCGCTGGCCCGTACGCTCGACGTGCACGAGCGCGTCAACACCGTGGCGCGGATCCTGCGCGGACTGGGCGCCACGAATGTCGCCACGATCCACTACATGCGCGAGCCCTGTCGTGTCGTGGAGCGCTCTGTCGAGGCGCTGACCAGCGCTCGCCTGCCGCTCGGCTCGGACGGCATCCCCCGGCTGCGCCCGGTCGTGCTGCCCGGGGGAGGCGACGCCGACGGTGCGGGTGGCACAGCTGCGGCCGCCGCCGCCATGGCCGAGCTCGGCGTCGCGTGCGTGGTGACCGTCGGTGGGGACGGCACGAACCGCGCCGTGGCGATGGGATGGCCGGACGTGGTACTCCTCCCGCTGCCCGGTGGCACCAACAACGCCTTTGCGATTCCCGTCGACCCGACTGCTGCGGGCATGGCCGCCGGCCTGTACGCGAT
>JAJYJR010000018.1 GCA_021789355.1 Chloroflexota bacterium
ACCCCAACACGGTTCTCCTGACCCCCCAGATCCTCGACAACACGACCGCGCAGGGCCGTGCCGACCTGCAGAAGTGGGTCTCGGTGCCCGGCCTGAACGCGCTGTGGCCACTCAGCCTTTCTATCCCCGGCTGGACAACGTACGATCCGAACACGGTGCCTGCCACCTGCAGCGGCGGCTAACCGGATCCCGGGTCACGACTCTGAGGGATGCCGGCCCAGGCCGGCATCCCTCGTATCCGCACTGATTCTCGGTTGGGAGCCATGACGATCGCCACCACCGGCCTCGTGCTCGAGGCGACCGGAATCTCGAAGACGTACGGCGCCGTGGTGGCGCTGAAGTCCGCCTCGCTGGCCGTGCGCCCGGGCGAGGTGCACGCCCTCATGGGGGCCAACGGCGCAGGCAAGAGCACGCTGGTCAAGATCCTGACGGGGGCCGTCCGGCCCGACGCCGGCAGCATCGCCGTGCGCGGGCGCGAGCGAACCGTTCACTCGCCGGCCGAGGCGCGCCACGGCGGCCTGGTCTCGGTGTACCAAGACCCCGCGATCATCCCCGACCTCGACATCCGCGCGAACCTCCGCCTGACCGAGACACGGCTCGAGCCGTTCCGGCACTGGCTCGCGGAGTTCGGACTCGCGGACCTCGATCTGTCGACCCTGGCGCGGCGCCTGCCGCTTGCCTCGCTCCGGATCATCGACCTCGCCCGGGCGCTCGCGATCGAGCCGGACGTCCTGATGCTCGACGAGATGACAGCCGCACTGCCGGCGAACCTGACCGAGCGCGTGCTCGAGGTGATCGGCGGCATGCGGGGCGGCGACCGCTCCGTCGTGTTCATCTCGCACCGGATGAGCGAGATCGGCTCGGTCTGCGATCGCGCGACCGTCCTGCGCGAAGGCGAGACCGTCGGCGTGGTCGACGTGACCGCGGGATCCGAGGAGCGGATCGTCGACCTCATGCTCGGCCAGATCGTCGACCAGATCATCCCGCAGGCGGAGCACGCCGCCGCCCGCGACGAGACGCTCCCGCCCAGGATGTCGGTGCAGGGCCTGAGCCACGGCAGCAGGCTCCACGACGTCTCGTTCGACGTCCATCCCGGGGAGGTCCTGGGGGTGGTTGCGCTCGAGGGGCAGGGCCAGGACGAGCTCTTCCAGATCCTGTCCGGCGCGAGGCGCCCGAGCAGCGGCCAGATCGTCGTCGATGGCACGAGCGTCTCGTTCCGGCATCCGGCAGATGCCATCCGGGCCGGACTCGTCTACGTCGCCGCCGACCGCGCCGAGGCGCTCCTCATGCAGCGCTCCGTGCGGGAGAACATCGCCCTCCCGTTCATCGCGCGCATCGGCCGGTGGGGACTGATCGACCTGCATCGTGAACGCCGCACGGTGGACGACGCCGTCTCGCGCCTGCAGATCGACGCCCGGGCGGGCAACGAGGTCCGCCGCCTGTCGGGCGGCAACCAGCAGAAGGTGACGATCGCGCGCTGGGTCGCGGGCGGCGTCCACGCCATGCTCTGCTTCGATCCGACGCGCGGCATCGACATCCGGACGAAGCAGCAGATCTACGTGCTGCTCCGGGAGCTGGCGGAGGCCGGCGCCGCGGTGCTCCTGTACACGTCGGAACTCAAGGAGGTCCAGCTCGTCTGCGACCGTGCGATCGTGATCTTCGGCGGGCAGGTCGTGGCCGAGGTCGATCGCGCCGACGCGGATGAAGCGACCCTCCTGCACGCTGCCTACCACCTCCAGTCCGGGGCGGCGCTGCCGGAGGAGCTGGCCGCGACTGCCGTCGAAGCGGCCGGCGGCGTAGAACGCGCCGACGCGACTCACGAGCCGGAGGTTCCAGCATGACCGCGCTGGCCGTCACGACTCGACGGAGCAATCTCGACCTTGCCGAGTGGGCACGTCGCGACTCCTGGACGATCGGGCTCATGATCCTGCTCGCCCTCCTGCTCGGCTTCACCAAGCTCATCCAGCCGAACTACGGCGCTTTCGGGATCCAGGGTCTCGGGATCTCGATCATGCCCCTGGCGTTCGCCGCGGTCGCGCAGGCGATCGTCGTGATCGCCGGCGGAATCGACCTGTCGATCGGGTCGATGATGGCGCTGACCAGCGTCGTCGCAGCGACCCAGATGGAGGGCCAGAGCGGCACGTTCGCCGTCGCGGTCGTTGCCGGCGTGCTGCTCCTGGGGATCTCCCTCGGCGCCCTCAACGGCGCGCTCGTCGTGGCCACGCGCGTCCCGGACATCATCGTCACTCTTGCCACGTCGTTCGTGTGGGCTGGCCTGGCCCTGCTCGTCACGGCCGCTCCCGGAGGAGCGGCGGCGCCCTGGCTGATGAGCCTGACGACGGGGGCATTCCTGAGCGATTGGCTGCCGAAGGCGGCCGTCGTGCTCGTGGTGATCGTCGTCGTCATCTGGATCCCCCTTTCCAGGTCACGACTCGGTGTCTCGCTCTACGCCGTGGGCAGCGACCAGCTGGCGGCCTTCCGGAGCGGGGTCGCGATCGGCCGCACGAAGGTGATCGCGTACGCCATCGCCGGTCTCTTCGGCGGCCTAGCCGGTCTGTCGCTCACCGCGAGCACCGGTATCGGGACGCCCGTTCCCGGGCCGTACACGCTGCAGAGCGTCGCGGCCGTCGTGCTCGGAGGCGTCAGCCTGGCCGGTGGCCGCGGTGGCGTCTTCGGCCCGATCGTCGCGGTCATCGTCCTGCAGCTCATCCAGAACGACACGACGTTCCTCGGGATCGACCCCAACTACGCCCTGGTCGTGCAGGGCGTCATCCTCGTCGGCGTGCTGATCCTCGGCAGCATTCTCGAGAGCCGGAGGGCAGGCTGATGGCGGTCGTGACGGCAAGCGGTCGCGGACACGCCGCTGCGGCATGGCGCACAACGCTGCGGGACCGGCCCATCATCCCGTTGATCGGCCTGCTCGCCCTCCTCGTGCTGGCCATCGAGGCGGCGGATATCGGGATCGTCACGCCGGAATGGGCGGGCGTGATCGTCCGTGCCTCCATTCCTCTCGCAATCCTCGCCGGGTGCCAGACCCTGACGATGCTGACCGGCGGGATCGACCTTTCGGTCGCCTCGGTGGCGTCGATGGCGGGCTTCGTGACGGCAACCCTGGTCAACAGCCCGGGAGGCGTCGCGCAGGGAATCGTCGTCGTGCTCGTCGCGGCCGCGTTGGTCGGCCTGGTCAACGGCGTCGGCGTGGGTGTCTTCAGGGTCCACCCGCTGATCACGACCCTCGGCATGAGCTTCGTCGTGGAAGGCTTCGCGAACGTCTGGCAATTGCAGACGGTCCAGACGGGCGCCGGAGTCCCGCCGGTGCTCCGCACCATGGGCAGCGGCATCGTCGGCGACGTCGTGCCGTACAGCCTGGTGGTATTCGTCCCGCTCGCGGCGGCGATCATGATCGGGCTGCGGCGGACCGGCTACGGGCGGCTGCTCTATGCGATCGGAGACAACCCCACCGCGGCGCGGCTGTCCGGCGTCCGCTCGTGGCAGGTCCTGACCCTGCTCTACGTGATCTCGGCGCTCATGGCGGCGATCGCCGGCCTGCTGATCGCGGGGCTGACGAACACGGCCAGCGTCACGCTCGTGGACACCTCGCTCCTGCCGTCCGTGGCGGCCGCGGTCATCGGCGGGACCTCGATCTTCGGCGGCCGGGGCGGCTTCGGCGGCACCATGGTCGGAGCGCTCATCCTCACGGTCCTCTCGGCGCTGATCACGGTGCTCGGCCTGCCCGAGCCGACCAACCAGGTCCTGTTCGGATCGATCATCGTGGTCGTCGCGGCGGCCTACACGCGAGTGACGTCCGAGTCATGAGGGCAGCCGGCCCGGACGTATCGCACGGGCACGGTCCCCGCAGCGCACAGACGATGGGAGAGGGCATGGGGTTCAGGATCCGCGAGGCGGTGGACGCCGACTGGCAGGAGGCGGGGCGAATCTGCTACGAGGCGTTCGCCACCCTGGCCGATCGCCACGGCTTCCCGCACGACTTCCCGACCGTGGCCGCCGCGGCCGACCCGATCCGCTGGATGATCAACCATCCCGGCTTCTTCTCGGTCGTCGCTGAGGAGGACGGGCACATCCTCGGCAGCAACTTCATGGACGAGCGGTCGATCATCTCGGCTATCGGGCCGATCAGCGTCGATCCGGGCGCGCAGAACCACCAGGTCGGCCGACTGCTCCTGCAGGCCGCGCTCGACCGCGCGCACGCCCGCGGCGCCGCGGGCGTGCGACTGCTCCAGATCGCCTACCACAACCGGTCGCTGAGCCTGTACGCGAAGCTGGGCATGGACGTGCGCGGCTCGTTCGCCGCCATGCACGGGCGACCCGTCCACATTGCCATGCCGGGATACGCGGTGCGCGCGGCCACCCCCGACGACGAGGAGGCGTGCAACGCACTCTGTGCGCGCGTCCACGGGCACAGCCGCGCGGCCGAGGTTCACGGCGCGGTCAAGGCCGGAGACGCGACGGTGGTCGAGCACCTGGGCCGGGTCACCGGGTACACGACCGGGATCACCTACTTCACGCACTCCGTCGCGGAGACGAACGACGATCTCCGGGCGCTCATCGTGGCCGCTCCGGACTACGGGACCCCGGGGTTCCTGGTCCCCCTCGCCAACGCCGACCTGTTCCGGTGGTGCCTCGAGCACGGGCTGCGGGTCTTCTTCGTGCTGAACATGATGACGATCGGCCTGTACCAGGAGCCTCGCGGCGCCTACATGCCGTCCGTGGGCTATTGACCGCGGACACCGGGCGCCCATCGGCGCCGTCACCACCTCCATCCCGTTCGTGTCGGATCAAGCTCGGCCGTCGAACCTTCGACGCTCAAAGCAGAAGTCCAACCTTCGATCGGCAAAGCAGCAAGCCCCGACACAGCTCCAGCGGCCGCCTGAGCCCGTTCAATCTCTCGTCGCAGTGGACACCCTCTGGTCCACCGCGGCAACCTGTTGAGTCCGATTGCACGCGGTCACCTGTTGAGTTCACGGTTCGGCGGACTGCTCGCCGACCGCCTCGCCGGGCGCAAGTTCAACGGGTGAGTGGTTCCTGAGAGTGTGAAAGCGAATTCGTTCGCGCGGCGTTCGACCAATCGCTACGTGCCACTCGGGGTGGCTTCGCCGGGCTCCGAGGCTCACGGTCCGCCTCGCCGGAGCCACCGGGGGGCGTACGCAGACAGGACGGGGCGCGGACTGATCGACGCGGGCACCTACGGCATCGGCCACGCCTCGAGCCGGCGGCGCCAGTCGACCTGGGTGGCCGGCGGGAGGTCCAGGATCAGCTCGAAGGTCGGGTCGCCCACTGCCCCGTGGATCAAGAGCCGCAGTGCGCCGTTGGGCAGCCAACGGGCATCGATGAAGGCGGTCTCGGGCAGGGGCAGGGCCACGAACACCCCGGGACCCCACGGGTGCTGGTCGGGGAACATGCCCGGGCGCTCCGCCGTGGGGTCCAGGGTCCAGAGCAGGCGCTGCCGCACCTTGGGTGCGAGGTACCCGCCGACGGTGTGCCATCGTCCGTCGTGGAGCAGGTCGATCTCGACAAAGGCGTCGGCGGTGTCGTAGTCAAGGCGGTGCTGGATGACCAGCGCATCCTCCCCCGGGCAGGGCAGGCGCAACAGCTCCCTGCGGTCTGGTTCTGCCGCCGTCGCCATCGTCGGTCACTTCCTCCAGTGGCATTCGAGCTTGGCCCGCTGTTGAGCGTGCCCCGCTACGGCGCCGCCGCGGGCCGAGGCGGTCCGGGGCCGATTACGCGCGGATCTCCGCCAGGACGCGATCGCGGTACTCGGTTGGGCTGAACTGCCAAGCGCTGTAGTGCGTCACTTCGATGATGGATCCTGTGTACCAGGCGGGGTCGACATACTTGCGAGCGAGCCGGGCGGTCAGCCCACCGAAGGCGATCAGCGTCGGCGGTGGGCCGCCGAGGTCGTCGAGCTGCTCTCGCAGTCGGGGCAGGCTCTGATCGACGAGAGCCGAGCTGATCGACACGTTGCGAGCAACGACCGATGAGTCGCGGTCCAAGGTCACCAGCAGGTCGGTCATGTAGGCGCCCCAGTACGGAGTGCCGGCGAAAGCGAGCGCGATCCTGTAGTCGTGGCCTCGCCCGCGGTTCAGTTGGTGGAAGTTGCTCAGCGGTCGCTCGATCTCGAACCCGGACTGGTTGAGGCCGAGCATCACGACATCGTTGCGGAGCATCCCCAGCAGACCAGGGTTCTTGTCCGGGTCGAGGATGTCGGGGTCGGCGACCCAGGCCCGACTCTTCGGGCGCGGTTGGGCCCACACGGCCCAACTCCCGACCTGTCCGTGCTTGGCCTTGATCCGCTCGAACGTGTCCTTGTCGATCATCGCCGGCGGAAGTCTATACGTTCGATCAGGAGCGCATTCTCGCCATCGACCGCGGATCTCAGCTCAGGCGGATGCCTCCGCGGGTCGGTCTCGCCAGTGGCTCGGCGGGGTCGAGGAGGCCCGGTCCTGGCCGTGCGTCAACGCCCCCCGCGTGCTCAGCAAGCACGTGGCTGCTCGATACCGGCGCAAGAGCGGGACGACCCGAACGCCAAGACCTTCGTCGAGCAGGGCCCGTCCGGCACAGCCCCGCCGGCTCCGGCTCGCGGTCGGCCCGCGGTCGGCTCGACGGCAGACACGGCTGCCGCCCAGCACGGAGCGGGGCGAGTCTCGGCGAGCACGCAATAGCCCCGATGGGGAGGCGACCGGGGCTCCTCATGGCGAGATCGTTGGAGCGAGTAGTCGACGATGACGGGTGCGCTGCGGTCGAGGACAGGAGCGATCGCGTCGAGGGCCCCCCGAGGATCCCGGTCCGCGAGGCAGATAGCGGCGAGCGCGATCCTCGTCTCCCCAAACCGGAGGTCCGCGTCGGATGCAGGCGTCAGCAGCGCTCGGGCTCGTGCCGTGTCGCCCAGCCGCGCGAGGGTCTGCGCCGCGAGGGCGCGGGCGGCGATTGCCAGGGGATCGGGCGCGACCAGCACGGACTGGAGCCGCTGTGCCTCGGCGAACTCGGCGACCGCGTCGCTCGGCCGCCCTTGGCCGAGACGCTGGAGTCCCCGGCTGTACCGCACGAGGATTTCCTTCGTGGGCTCCACGTTGGGACGCAACGCCCGCTCCGCGCGATCGAGCCAGGTCTGGGCTTCGTCCACCCGGCCCTGCAACACGTCGGCCGCGCCGATCGTCGCCAGCAGCATGGGAACGACGGGCTCCGAAAGCCACCCGTACCGCTCGAGGATGGCCAGCGCCTGCATCGCGAGGTCGCGGGCCGCGGTGATCGAATGCCGAGCCACGGCCACGGCGAGATGCGCGAGACAGCCCTGTTCCACATAGGGCCGTCGGATTCGGCGCGCGAGATCAGCCGCTTCGCGCAGGTGGCGCTCTGCCTCGTCGGGTATCCCCGCCCAGACCTCGACGATGCCGAGACTCATGAGGGCGACGGCGTGCAGGTCGTTCGCGACGGCGATCTGATTGACCGTCTCGACCGCTGTCGGCTCGACCAGCGCCGGCACGTCGCGGACCGCCATGCTGTAGTCGCCGCGCCACCGGGCGAGCGTCAGGCGTGCGGCCGCGAGCATCGCCTCGAACGTCTGGCGCCGCTCCGCGGGCACCTCGGATGCGCGCCGCTCGGCGAGGGCGAGGTACGAGATGACGGTGTCGAGGGAGGGTCGGATCACCTCGCCGTAGGCAAGGAACGCGGCGAGCTCCGGGTTGTCGAGGGCGTCTCGCGGAAAGGGCTCGAGCAGCGTGCCCACGGTCGCGAAGCTGCCGTCGAGCGCGATGCTGAACCCGTGCTGGCCGACCAGCGCGGCCGCGTAGGGCCAGTTCCCCGCAGCCTGCGCGTGGCGGATTGCCTCGATCGGGAAACCGTGCTCGGCATACCATGCGGCCGCCGTCCCGTGCAGCTGCGGAATCGCGCCCGGGTCCACGCGCCGGAGCTCAAGGCGAAGGAGATCGGCGAAGAGCGCGTGGTACCGGAACCACGAGCGCTCCCGGTCCATCGAGTGCACGAAGGCTCCGGCGTTCTCGAGCTCGAGCAGGGCCGCTTCATTGCCGTTCGATCCGAGAAGCTGGTCCGCGAGCTCGCCGTTGACGCGGTCGAGGATCGATGTGCGCAGCAGCAGCTGCCGCACCGGGTCAGGCTCGCGTTCGAGTACCTCGGCGAGCAGGTAGTCCGCCACGCTCCGCTCGCTGCCGGAGAACTCCTCCACGAAGCGCTCCGGGTCGGGGTGGCCGGAGAGCGAGAGCGCGGCCAGACGGATGCCGGCCACCCAACCCTCGGTGCGGGCAAGGAGCGCCGCAGCGGCGCTGTCGGAGAGCTTCACGCCGGACGCCGCGAGGAGCTGGCGCGCCTCGTCGAGCTGGAATCGCAGATGCGAAGCGCGAACCTCGGTGAGCTCGCCGGCCAGGCGGAGTCGATGCAACCCGAGCGGCGGGTCGTGCCGGGTGGACAGGACGACGCGCAGCGGGGGCGGGCGCCGGGACAGCAGCAGCTCGAGCTGTGCCAGGGTGGCCGGCTCGAGCAGCTCGTGCAGGTCGTCGATGACGAGCAGGACGGGTGTGTCGAGCTCCCGCGCGCCGTCGACGATGCGCTCGACGACGACGTCGCCGTCGAACCCGGGCGCCGGCCCGAGGTCGCCGATCGGCCCGTGCGGACCCGCCGCGCGTCGCAGCGCCTCGACGACCGAGAGCCAGAACCGCTGCGCGTCGCGCTCGTCGCGCTCGACGGCGATCCACGCTGTGCGACCGCGCAGACCGGTGCTGTCGATCCAAGAGCGGAGCAGCACGGTCTTGCCGCTTCCGGCAGGCGCGGACACGAGGGTCACGCCGCCTGCATACCCCGCCGAAAGCCGCTCGAAGAGTGCAGCCCGCGCCACGAGCGACGGCACGGCCACGGATGCGGACCGCTCGGGAGCGCCCATGCCGCGTATCGTCGCACGCCCTGATTCCCCGGTGCACGCTCTGCTGACGCGGAGTCGGCGGGATCGTGTGACGCGCCCGCGGGCTTCCTGGGAAGTGGGCCGTGCCAGGAACGACGTGTCGCCGCGGCGGCCTCATTGCGCGCACGGCATCACCGGGCCAGACAAGGCACGCGCCGCGGACCACGCGCTGGATCGAGGGTGGTTCAGGCGAGACGTCAGCGAGGGGATGGCGGCGCGAACCACGCGGGCAGATCGGAGGGCGATGCGGCGGGGCGGCCGGTATCGAGCGGACGCGCAGTCTCCTGCGTCGGCGACACGGTGCCGTGCGGGAGGACCGGCGGGCTGAAGACGGTGATCATGCGCAGCGGGGTGACGGCGCGGTTGATGAGCTTGTGCGGGGTGCCCGCGCCCACGAAGTCGAGGTCACCCTCCTCCACGCCGAGGGTGAGGGTCCCGACCTGCGCCTCGCCGACACCATCGACGAAGACGAGCAGCTGGTCGGTGTGGGCATGCACGATCCTGCCCGTTTCTCCATCCGGCGGCAGCGCCATCACCACGATCTGCTCGTGCTCGCCCGTGTGGATGACACGCATGAACGCGTTGTTCACCCGTGCCTCGGCGCGGATGTTCAGCCGCGCTGCCGCCTCCACGTCCATGGGGTAGCTGGTCATGACGGTGCTCCTGTCGTCTGCCGACCCTGGTCACGCGGACTCGGCGCTATCCGATCGAACGGCCAACGCCGACCACGATGGCTGCGGCAAGCAGGAGGAGGTTGAACCAGAGCTTCTCGCGCTCCCCCCGGCGCAGGTGCGTCCAGATCGCTCCGACCTGGACGGCTGCCAGGCCCCAGGCGGCGAGGGGTGCCAGAGGCGAGAGGATGCCGGTGGCCCACGGAACGATGATGCCGACCGCGCCTGCCACCTCCAGCGCGCCGACGAGTCGAACGGACGGCATCGGGGCCTCCTCGACCCAGCCCATGCCGGCGGCCACCAACCGGTTTCGTGACGCGGCGAGCTTGGTGACGCCTGTTGCCGCGTACACCACGCCCAGCAGCGCGCTGAGGATCCAGAGCACGAAGTCCACGGAGATCTCCTCCTGTGTCGAGACATCCGGCCGGAGAGGGCGGTCCCCCGCCTCCGGGACGGCGTCAGGGCAACGCCCTGGCAGCCGGGAGCGTCCGTGCCGCGCGGATGACGCGACGTCGTCCGATTCGACGGATTTCGACGGACGCTGAATGAGTGGCGCCAAACGGCAGATCGATCACTGCGCCGCCGGCTCGGGCTGATGCCAATGCCGCGCGTCCGCGCCACGGTGGGCTGCGAACCTGGGATGTCGCCGGGCGGCGAGGACCGCGACGCGGGACAGCGCGATCACGGCGACGCACGGCCCGACGAGCCGTGCGATCGTCGCATTGGGGGTTCCCGAGTACCCGAGCAGCGCTGGCGTCAGCGCGACCAGCAGGCCAAGCGCGACGTTGACGAGCTCGGGCGTCGGCTGATCGGGGTTCGCCAGCGACCAGATCCCGACCAGCGCGACGGCCGTCCCGCCGAGGAGGATGCCCCACAGGCGCACCCCGGAGGGCGTCACGCCCCACATCAGCAGCACGACGCCGAGGACGATGTTGGTCCAGTCGATCAGGGAATCCGGCGACTCCATTGGTCAGCTCCCGTGCGTTGCGCCCCGACGTGAGAAAGGGCACCGACGCGGTCTCCCGGAACGTCCCAGAGATCCGCGTCGGTGCCATCCTCGTTCGGGGCCTCCTGACCCCACGCGGGGCGTTGTGCGACTAGGCCGCGGACGCGGCCTTGTTGAGGTCCTTGCCGAGCTTGTCCAGGTCGTTGTGGATGGTGTGCAGGCGATAGGCGAGCCCGAGGTCCGAGACCCCGTATGCCATGGCCCAGATGCCCACCAGCCACGCCAGCGTGACGAGGCCGCTGCCGGGGAAGATCAGGAGCAGTGCGCCGAATGCGATCGAGAGCAGGCCCCCGAGGGCCATCCAGAACTCGCCCGCGACGAGCGTCCGGACGCGCAGCGCGAAGACGACCTGCAGGATCCCGACGACGATCGCCCACACCGCGACCACGTAGAGGAGCGCGATCGCGGTGATGCCGGGCCAGAGGAACGTGCCGATCCCGGCCAGGATGCCGACGACGGCCATCGCGCCGACGGCCCACGGGTGGCTGCGGACGAGCACGTCCCGGCGCGCGAGCGCCACGAGCAGGGCGATGCCGTCGACGAGCGCGAAAGCGCCGAAGAGGATCACGAGCACCCCGAGCGTGATACCGGGCCACGCGAACGTGAGAACCCCGAACACGATCGAGGTGACACCGAGGAGCGCGTAGAGCCAGGAGTCGCGGTTGATCTTGCTGAGCATCGGACGAGTCCTCCAAAGCGGTGATGCGTGTTGTCGGGGGGAAGCGTCCGGTCCAACCGGATGAGGAGTCGTCACCCGATCCGGTGGAAACCGCGTCACCGGGTCCGTGCGCGCGCCGATCCGAGGTCTGTGCGCTCGACCGGCGCGCAGCGAGCAGGGACGTGTCGGCCGACACCGGAGTGTCCGGGATCCTGACGCGGGAATCGACCGGATCGGACGAGGCTGCCTCGTCTGCCCATGCGCCAGCCTCCGCACGTACCGATCCGACGACAGGAGGCTTCCCGCAATGACTGGTCAGGGGTCCGTGCCGAACCCGACCGCAGATGGAAGGCGGCCTGAGAATGCCGCCGCGACACCGCCCGAGCGAGGTGCGAATCCCGCCTGGGATGCGCGCGCCCCGGCCGGTTCGAGAGTCTCGAAGAGCACGTCTCCGGTGCCGACGGGCGCCGCCGACAAGCCGCCCTCTCCGAGGGTTCCCGGCTGGGCCAACTGGCTGGTCTTCGCCATCCTGCTTGCCTGGAATGCGTTGCTCTTCCTGCCCCTGGGCAGCTCCGCAGTCGCGCTTCCGTATTCGGATTTCCTCGCGCAGGTGCAGCAGGGCAACGTCAGCCAGGTCCAGTTCAACGGGCAGTCGATCTCTGGCGCCTTCCGCCAGGCGGTGACGTGGCCCCCGGCGGCGCCGTCGCCGGCCCCTGGCCAGACGTCCAGCGCCACGCCGGCGGCGCCGGCGCAGTCCGCGAGCTTCACGACGTTCACGACGGTCATGCCGCCGACGACGGACCCGCAGCTGCTCCCGCTGCTGCAGCAGGAGCACGTCACGGTCACGGCCGAGGACACCACGAGCTCGGGCGGGATCCTCGCGCCCCTGCTGTTCACGTTCGGCCCGACCCTGCTGCTGCTCGCGTTCTTTGCGTACCTGGCTCGCCGGATGCAGCGCAGCGGTGGCGGGGTGCTCGGATTCGGCGGCTCGAAGGCACGGCTCTACGATCCCGAGCGGCCCTCGGTCACGTTCGCCGACGTGGCGGGCGAGGACGAGGCCAAGGTCGAGCTGCTGGAGGTCGTGGCGTTCCTCAAGGAGCCCGACCGCTACCGGAAGCTCGGCGCCCGGCTGCCGCGCGGCGTGCTGCTCGTCGGCCCGCCCGGCGTCGGCAAGACCCTCGTCGCCAAGGCAGTCGCCGGCGAGGCCCACGTTCCGTTCTTCAGCATCAGCGCCTCCGAGTTCGTCGAGATGTTCGTCGGGGTCGGTGCGTCGCGGGTCCGTGACCTCTTCGCCAAGGCCAAGGCGGCCGCGCCCGCCATCGTGTTCGTCGATGAGATCGATGCCGTCGGCCGCCAGCGCGGCGCCGGCATGGGCGGCAGCAACGACGAGCGCGAGCAGACCCTGAACCAGCTGCTCGTGGAGATGGACGGTTTCGACGAGAACTCCAGCGTCATCGTCATCGCGGCCACGAACCGCCCCGACGTCCTCGACCCGGCGCTCCTTCGGCCCGGCCGGTTCGACCGCCAGGTCACGCTCGGGTACCCGGACCGCGTCGGACGCGAGGCGATCCTCCGCATCCACGCGCGCGGCCTGCCGCTCGAGTCCGACGTCGATCTCGGGCTGCTCGCCCGTGCCACCCCCGGCTTCTCGGGTGCCGATCTGGCCAATCTGGCCAACGAGGCCGCGCTCCTGGCGGCGCGCGAGGGCCGCACGACGGTCGGCCGCATGCAGTTCGAGGAGGCCATCGACAAGATCACCCTCGGCACGAAGCAGGCGGGCCTGACCGACGCCGACGAGCGTCGGCTCGTCGCCTACCACGAGGGTGGACACGCCCTCGTGGCGGCGCTCACGGCCGGCGCGGACCCGGTCCAGAAGATCACCATCGTCCCGCATGGCCGCGCCCTCGGCGTCACCGAGCAGCGGCCCGACGAGGACCGGCGGAACTACTCGCGTGAGTACCTGCTGGCCCGCCTCGGCGTCATGCTCGGCGGCCGAGCGGCCGAGGAACTGGTGTTCGGCCAACCGACGACCGGCGCGGAGAGCGACCTGAAGGGTGCCACGAACCTGGCACGGCGCATGGTCGGGCTGTGGGGCATGAGCGACGAGCTCGGCCCGGTGTCCTACGGGGTCGGCGAGACCCATCCGTTCATGGGGCGCGAGGTCGAGGATGCCCACGAGTACGCCGAGTCGACCGCGAGCCGCATGGACGCCGCCGTCATCCGGCTCCTCGAGGATGCGCGCGCACGCGCCACCGAGCTGCTGCGCAACCATCGTGCGACGCTCGATGCACTCGCCACGGAGCTGATCGAGAAGGAGCTGGTGACCGGCGAACGGCTGCGGGAAATCGTGGCCGAGACCGCCTCGGCCGAGGCCGCTGCCGCGCCCGCGGAGTCGACCACGGTCATGGCGGTGCCCGGGACCGTCGCGGCTGCAGCCAGCGTCGCTGCTGCCGGCGCAGTTCCGCAGCGCGGTGGCACGCCCCGGGTCGACACGCTCGTCCCCGCCCTCGGCGCCAGGTGATCGAGATGCCCGTGCCGGTCATCATCTTCGCCGCCTGCGCGGCGGCGATCGTCATTGCCCAGGCCGCGCTCGGCATCCGGTCCGGCTTCCAGCTCGGCGGGCGCCCGTTCGGCCATTGATCCAGGGGCCGCCAGCCTCACCCGTACCTGGTCACGTGCGGAGAGCGCGGCGGCAGCTAACCCGCGCGCTCGAAGCGCCGCTTGGCCAGCTCCACCAGCCCGAGATGCGCCCCGACGTTGTCGGTGGCGAGCACCGCGCCCACGAGGATGAGCACGAGCGGGCTCGAGACCTGCGCGACGAGGATCGCGAGCCGGGTCCGGCGGGCGCCACCACCGATCGTGTTGGAGCCGTCCGCGGCGAGGCGGCCGGCTGCCTCGGCGCTCGTCAGGCCCGCGGGAGTCGGGGCGTCCGACGCCGCCTGCGTCGTCCCAGGGGCGATAGTTGCCGCCGTCCGGACGTCTGCCGACGACATGTCGTCGCAAGCGCAGCGGACGCGGGGCGATGTGACGCGCCGCCCTGGTAGCCACAACCCGCGGAGCACCGCGAGTGAGCGGCGTCTTCGATACCGGATTCGTCCAATGCGCAGCTAGGCACCCGACCGCGGTCGGCGACCCGGACCGCGACGGAATCAACCGGATCGTGCGACGAGCGCTCACCCGCTCGCAGGAGAGGCTCACCGTCGACAAGCAACCACGCTGGAGGTCAGTTCTGATGCTTGGTGATCGATTCGGGAATCCGCCATCTGCTCTCTATCAGGAGCGCCAACCCCGGTGGGGAACCTCGGCCGAATCCGGCTTCCTGACCGCCGCGTACGGCTGGATGTTCCTGGCCCTGCTCACCAGCGCCCTGACGGCCCTGGTGACCCTCGTCATGCCGGGTGCGCTGGACTTCGTCGCGAACAACGGGCTCCTCTTCGTCGTGGCGGAGCTCGGCCTGGTCGTCCTCCTCAGCGCAGGTATCAACCGTATCGGTACGGCCATGGCGGCGATCATGCTGTTCGTGTTCGCGGCGTTGACGGGCACCACGCTGGCGATGCTGCTGGCCGTCTTCACGGCCGAGTCGGTCATTGCCTCCTTCGTGGGCGCGGCAGCCATCTTCGGTGTCGCCGCCCTGTACGGGGTCACCACGGGACGCGACCTGACAGGCCTCGGAGGGATCCTGTTCGCGGGACTGATCGGGATCGTCATTGCCTCGATCGCCAACCTCTTCGTCGGCGGAGACCAGCTGAGCTGGATCATCGGCGTGATCGGCGTGCTGCTGTTCACCGGGCTCACGGCCTATGACGTCCAGCGTTTCAATGCGGGCCGGGTCGCCGGCGTCGCGAACCGCGAGAACGCCGCCGTGTTCGCCGCGCTCTCGCTGTACCTCGACTTCATCAACCTCTTCGAGATGCTGCTGCGGCTCACGGGGTCGAGGCGTCGCTGAGGTCCGCGGGCGGGACCGGCGGGGGCAGCAACCGGCGCCGTGTCGCCTCGAACGCGAGCATCGGCTCTGGCGCCGTCAATATCCGCGGAGTTCCCCAGGGCGATGACTTTCAGCAAGCGCTGAATCGGCCGGATCGGATGAGGCGGAGTCATCCGTCTGGGCGAGACGCTGACGACCATCATGAGCGAAACGAATGCGGCGGCCGTCCCGCCGGGTGACGAACCAGAAGTCATGTCCCCTCGGGCGACCCTCGAGGAAGGCCTTGAACGGATGCCCCTCGGGTTCTTCACCCTTGACCAGGGGGGGCGCGTCGAGTTTGCGAACGCGGCGGCCCTTGCACTGGCCGCCGGTCTGACGCTCAGGGCAGCTCGCGGTCGGCGGCTTCGCGACCTGTTCCCCGAGATGAGTCCGGCGAGTCTGGATGCCGCCTTCTCGGCCATCTCGTCGGGACACATCGTCGAATCCGAGATGTACTTCACTCCGGAAGACCGATGGGTCAGCGTCCTCGGCTGCCCGACGTCGACGGGGGCGGCCGTCTTCGTGCGCGACATCACCGACCAGCATCGCGCGCAGCAGCAGGCCATGGAGCTGGGGGCGCTCGTGCGGGGCTCGCTCGACGCGATCATGGACCCCTTCGCAATCAGCCGTCCCCTCCGTGACGCCGAAGGGCAGATCGTCGATTACGATCTGGAGTACCTGAACAGATCCGCCCGCGGATGGGCCGGCCTGGACGACACGGAGCTCTCGGGCCGACGGTGCCTCGAACTGCTGCCCGCCTTGCAGTCGACGGGCCTCTTCGATGCGTTTCGCCGCGTGGCGGAGACCGGCGAGCCTCTTCAGCTGACGGCCTTCCCGTACTCGGACCGAGCCGCGGGCGAGCACAGCATCTCTGGGGTATTCGATCTGCAGTCCCTGCGATTCGGTGATCGCCAGCTCACGATCTGGCGCGACGTGACCGAGCGCGAACGCTCGCGTGCCGAACGCGAGCGGCTGGCGAGCGCCGTGGACCAGACACCGGATGCCGTGGCGATCACAGGCCCCGAGGGCATCCTCGTGTACGTCAACCGCGCATTCGCGGTGCTGCTCGGCGAGGACGCCGGTGCACTCGTTGGACGGCGCGCCGCCGAGATCGCCCCACGCGTCATCGGCCGCGCCGCGCTTGAGGAACTCGCCCGCGAGGTGCGCGGCGGGCCCTGGCTGACGGAAGTCGACGTTGCCACACCGGACGGAGCGCGCCGCCGACTTCTTACCACCGTCGCCCCGATGCGCGATCCCGACGGCTCGCTCACGGCCTATCTGACCGTGTGCCGCGACGTCACCGAGCTGCGGGCAGCCCAGGCGCGGCTCGCGCACGACGCACAGGTTCGGGCCGTTCTCATCGAGACGGTCACGAGCATCGGGCCCGATAGTTCGTTGCGCGAGGCCGCGCAGCGTGTCTGCGAGGCCCTCGTCACACTGCCCGGCATCGACGGAGCGGCCGTGGAGGCGTTCGTCGGCGAGACGGACGTCGAGGTGATTGCGCGAACCGCTCCGCCAATGCGTCATCCGAGCATCCCCGGCGAGCGCATCGAGCCCGAGCGTGCGCGCTATCTGCGCGAGCGCGCCGGGCATGGGGCGTGGGCGGAATCCTGGGAGCCCGGAGCGCCGCGGCACGGCCGGACGCCACGAGGTCGCGAGGGCCTTCGCGCGGCGGCCTACGGCCCGATCGTCCACGACCATCATGTGGACGGCATCCTCAACATCACCACGGCGGATCCCGAGTTCGCCCGCGCCCTCCTCGACGCGATGCCCGATGTGCTGGCCCTCACCGCGACCACGAGCGCGCTGCTCGCCGAGCGGCTGCACGCGTACCGACGCGGGATCGACGTCCGCGAGCGGATCGAGCAACTTCTCGCGAGCCGTGCGTTC
The DNA here is from genome assembly GCA_021789355.1 of Chloroflexota bacterium. The sequence goes on from JAJYJR010000018.1 coordinate 17,119, forward strand.
CATCCCGTGTTCCAGGTCATCGTGGACCTGGGAACACGGGAGGCCGTCGGCTACGAAGCGCTGACGCGCTTCGACTCCGGTGACCGGCCCGATCTCGTGTTCGCCGACGCCTGGTCGGTCGGGCTGGGCGCCGAGCTCGAGCTGGCCACCGTCGAGCGTGCGGTCAACGCTGCCCGCTCGGCGCTGCCGCCCGGCCTCTGGATCGACATCAACGTGTCACCGCGCCTGCTAGTGGAGCTCCCCGGGTTGGGCGAGGTGCTGTCCGAGGCGGGACGGCCCGTCGTGGTCGAGATCACCGAGCACGAGGCAGTGGGCGACTATAGGGCGGTCCGAAAGGCGGTGCGCGGGCTCGGGCGCGACGTGCGTCTGGCGGTCGACGACGCGGGCGCCGGCGTCGCGAACTTCGGCCACATCATCGAGCTCAAGCCGGACCTCGTGAAGCTCGACATGAGCCTCGTGCGGCGCGTCAACGCCCACCTCGGGCGCCAGGCCCTCGTGATCGCGATGCGCCACTTCGCGCGGAGCGCGGGGTGCCGGCTGGTGGCCGAGGGAGTGGAGACCGAACTCGAGGCGGCCACGCTCGAGAAGCTCGGCGTGGAGTTTGGCCAGGGGTTCCTGTTCGGGCGACCCGGGCCAATGTCGGTGGACGTGCGCAAGCGAAGGCGCATTGCCCCCGGGCGGGGTACCGAAGCGTGACTGGATCAGCGTCGTGACGGGCGTGGGCACAGCGCCGACGGCGCGTCGGGGCTGGGCGGCTCAGGGCGCCGCCCAGCCCGCTCTGCCTCGCGACGAGGCGGAGACGGGCCTCGACGCGTCCATCCACCCCGAAGAGGCGTATCTCACAGGAGCGATCTGAGCAAGCCGACCGGACGCGGTTCCGGTCGCACGCTTGATCGACCGACGAGCGGCGATCGACAAGGCGGCCACTGTGTCAGGGCACCGCATACCACGCGAGCGCATCAGGCACTTTGCTTCGTGTGCCCCCGAGTCCGTCCGGGGGCGCCAGCCCACCCGAATCAACCGACCATCGGCGGCGCAATCCAGCTGCCGCCAAGCCGGCTGCGCCGGACGGGCGCGTCACAGGATCCTCACGCGGGGACCAGTGGGGGCGACCGGCGGCGACCCCTGTGAGCGACCGCTACCGAGCCCGCGCCGATGAGGTGCGCAGGCAGTGCTTCGTGGACGCGGTGGACCACGGGTGCAGGAACTCGTCCACCTGCCAGGCGTTACAACCGCGCCCTCGCCGTCCCGGTCAGGACGTCCATGCCCTGCCGATAGATCGCGGCCCGCGGGATGTCCGCCTTGGCGAGACGGTCCAGAACAGGCCGCACTGCGGCATACGCGTCCTCGGCGGTCGCCAGGAAGGCGGCGGCCCCATCGCGATCGCCGTCGCCCTGCAGCATGAGGAGCTTCGCCGCGAGAGCGGCGATCCCCTCGCGCATCCCGACCGGGTCCACGCGGAAGGTGCCGGTCGAGGCGTCGCGCGAGACGACGCCGCGGTGCGCAAGGTCGGCGTACTGCGCGAGACGGCTGCGCGCATAGGTGTGCGACAGCCCCAACAGGGCGGCGCCAAGAACGGCCACGGGGAAGGTGATGACGCTGTCGAGCATGTCGGCATCGACAGGCTCACCCATCGCCTGCAGCGTCCCGATGAGGTGGAGGCCCAGGGCGTCTGCCTTGGCCTCCTCGATGGCCGACTGGTGCGCTTCCAGCGCCTCCCGCACCGTGCCCTGCCCGTCGAGCGTGTGCTTGACGCCCAGGCCGTGCGCCACCTCGTGGAAGAGGACCAGCTGGAAGTACGCCTCGAAGGTGTAGCGCGCCCGCTGGTCGGGCGCGCACACGAGGTCGGCCATGAAGCGGTTGCGCCTCTCGAACGCGGCCCGCATCACGTTCCTGAGCTGCAGGCGCCGCGTCCCCCTGGCGAGCTGGACCTCCTCGTCGGCGGGGAGGTTGATCGCTGCAGGTGTGTCCGCACGCGCATCGCCGGCCAGGAAGACGGCGTCGTAGGCATTCAGATCCGAGTCGCTGCCGGGCATCTGCTGCTTGTACACGTCGGGCACGGGGAGCCGGCGCTGCAGCTCGGGCAGGAGCGCCGCGAGCCGATTCAGCCGCGTGCTCCACCCACGGTCCTTCAGCAGCACGATGCCCTCGTGGGCGGCCTTGACACCGAAGCGCGCGTCCTCGTACTGCTCGATGGGACCGATGATGATGTCGATCCCGTTCTCCTTCATGTCGAGCCAGGCGAGATCGCTCGCCCGGTAGTCATCGTCGAGGAGGGCGGCGGCGCGCAACTCCAGGTACCGGCGCAGGCCCGGATCCTCCGCCAGCTCGGCGGCCTGCCGCAGCTTCTCCGCGGCGCGTCCGAGCGGCGCGGCGAAGGCGACGTGATAGGGGACCGCGACGAGCGCGCCGTGGGCGTCGCGGCGGACGAGCGTGTACGGGCTGCGGAGCGCGGCCGCCCGCTCGGGCGAGACTGCGCAGGCCGCCTCGAACTCCTCCTTGGTCATGTCGGAGGGATAGAACCCCGCCCCGGCAGGCTTCGGGCCGAACCCCGCGATGAAGGGGACGTTGTCGTCGCGCCGGTCCCAGGGGCCGTAGTGGATCTCGGCCAGGCGGCGCTGCTCGGGATCGGCGATCGAGGCCAGGAGCGCATCCCGGTCCCCGTACGCCTCCTGCCAGAAGATCGCGTCCATCTCCCGTGCGGCGTCCATGAGGAGCAGCAGCATGGCCTGCTCCTGCGGCGTGAGCTGCGCATACAGCTCGGAGGTGAGGGGGACCTCGACGTAGGCGGACAGGGGGACGGGCATCGGTCTGACCTCGTGTGCGCGGGGACGGGCGAACACGGTTGTCGCGGGGACGCGGGGTGCGCGGTGTGACACCGGCCGGGCGAGCATGCCGCGTCCCCGGGCGGGCGTCAAGGAGTCCGTCGCTCGGGTCACGCCTCGACGCCGGTTCGTGCCTTGGGCTCCCGGGCAGCCGCCGTCGGTCGTGCGCTGGCATACCACGCGAGCAGGTCGCGCACTTTGCCTCGTGCGCCCCCGCGTCCACCCGGGGGCGCCAGAAGCAGACTGTCCGCGGCCGCGAAGAACGGCCGCGCGGCCGGGACCGGCTCGATCTCGTACTCGCCGTCCTCGGTCACCTTGATCCGCTCGATCAGCATCCCGATGAGCTCACGAAGCTGGACGGGGCTGGCCTTGTCGATGGCGGCGCGGAGCGACTCGACGACAGTAGCCACGGCGTCGAACGTGACGACCTTGTCGGGCTCGGGCAGCAGGACGAGCTCCGCCTTGGTCTCCTGCATCTTCGCCCGGTACTCGGGCGCCTCGATGTCGCCCCACTCGAACTGCTGCCTCAGGCGGTCGAGGCGCAGCTCCAGGCGGGAGCGCAGCTCGTCCGAGGCGCCGCGGGACGGGAGCGCCAGGCGGCGGCGTAGCTCGTTCCGGCTCGCCTCGATGATCGACGCCGGCAGGATGATGCGGCGCAGGCGGGCGAGGACGATCTGGTCCGCGTCCTTCGTGGCGATCGCCTGCCGCCCGCAGTCGCGGCAGAGGTAGTACATCCACTCGTTCCCACGCGACGATCGGGTCTGGCCGTGGAAGCGGCGCCCGCAGGCGCACTCGAGGATACCGGTAAGAGCTTCGGCCATTGCCGACGTTTCCGTGCCCGTCCCGGGACGCCGGGTCGTCCGGCGGCATCTGTGTGGTGGCGGGAGGCACACGTGGCGGTTGCCTCCGCCGGCGGAGCGAGGCAGGCGAGAGCGTGACGTCGAGAAGCGCGTGCGTGCTGAGCCGGCGACCCGGGTCTCTGGGGCGCCTCCGGCCGCTGCTCGTTCTCGGCTCGCTGGCTGCTGCGGTCCTGCTCGGGTGTGCGACGAGCGTGCGCCCGGCCGACGGCGGATCGTCGGCCGTTCAGCCGACCGAACCCGCCGCATCCGTCTCGCCGTCCGCCGCTCCGACGCCACCGCCGGCCGTCACGACCCAGCCGAGCGAGTCGCCGATCCCGTCTCCGACCGGGTCCGCGGCACCCTACGCCGGCCTGCCGGCAGTGCCTGCCGCGCTGCGCGTCGACCGGTTCGCCCAGGTGGTGACGAACGATCTCGCGGTCAGGTCCCGGCCATCGGTGGGGAGCGACTCGGTGATACTGGACCACCACCTCGGGGTCGGCGACCGGCTCTTCCTCGGGGCCGGTCCCATCCAGGCGTCGGGGTACACGTGGTACGCCGCGCAGGCGGTCGGGCCGTATCGGGACGAGCCCTTCGGATGGGTCGCCTCCGCGAGCCGCGGCGGGGAGCCTTGGCTGGTCGGCCTCGACCTCGCCTGCCCGTCGCCCCCGGTCACGATCGAGCAGCTCGCCGCCATGTTCGACCTCGAGCGAGTCGCCTGTTTCGGCGACACCTCGCTGTCGTTCGAGGCGTACGCGTGGAGCATGCTGCTGGCGGACCTGCCAATGGGCTGGTGGGGCACACCAGCTTGGTTGAATCCGCTCGTGCACACCCGGTTCGTCGAAGGCGGGTTCGGGCACCAGATGGCGGTCGTCTACGACCCACGGGCGAACATCGCGGAGACGGCGGACGAGTACGTCGGCGATTACCCTCCGGGCAACGGCATCCGCTACCGGATCACCGGGCACTTCGATGACCCCGGCTCCGCCTCGTGCCGTGGAGGCGGGACCGACCCCGTCACAGGGAGCAGATACGAGAACCCCCCGGAGTTGATGCGGCTGCTCTGCCGTGCGGAGTTCGTGGTTACGGCGCGTGAGCGGCTCGGGGGTGACTCGACATGAAACGAGGTCCTGTCCTCCACGGGCCGTCACATGAGATTGCGGCTCTGGCCTTCGCTGCCGCGCTCGTGGCTGGCTGCGGAGGAGCGGCGCCGTCGGGTGCGCCGCCCGCCACCCCCGAGCCAACCGCGCCGTCCTCGATCACCTCTCCGTCACCCCAGAGGGTGGCAGATGGGACATCGCCGAGCGGTGCAGGCCGGACCGTGCCACCGGCCGCGCCTCAGGGTGCTTCGCCTGCCACCGCGGCCGACGTGCCGGCGGGATCGCTAGCCCCCGCGGTCCCGCCCCCGGCAGCGACAGCGACCGCGCGCCCCGTTCTTTCGGCCTTCGGGACGGCCGCCGTCAACGGGACCGTCGATCCCGGCGAGTGGGATGGGGCGTCACAGCTCGAGCTGCTCCTCCGAATGCCCGAGGCGGACGGCGGCTCGGTGGGATCCGGGCGCGTTCCGGCCGTCGTCTCGGTCATGAACGACGCCGCGAACCTGTACGTGGCGGTGCAGATCGGTCAGATCGCCGACGGCGCCGCGATGTGGATCACGTTCGACAACGACAACGACGGCACGGCAGTGGAGGCCGGCGACGACGTCGTCGCGGTGCAGCGCACAGAGGAGGTCTTCAGCTTCTACGACGCGGCGTGGTTCCCGTGCACGGAGGGTCAGGGCGTGGCGGGCGCGTGGTGCGAACCGCTGGACAGCACGACGGGAAGGGGCTACCCGGCGGCGGGGACGATCGACGGCACGGCCGGCGGCGCGCGCCCGGTCGAGACGCAGATGTTCGAGCTCTCGCACCCGCTCGATTCGGGCGACGCCCGGGACGTTAGCCTGCGCCCCGGCAGCGCGGTCGGCATCCAGGTGGTCCTGCAGCTCGCCGAGCGCAGGAACCCGAGCTCGTTCTGCGACTCGGGCGCGTGCGGGGGCGGGGGAATCGGATACGCGACGATCATCGTGGCGTCGCCGGGTGCCGCCCCGCTCGGCCAGGGCCCCATCGTCAGCGCGACGGCGTCCCCGGCGGAACCCTTGACTGGTTGGTACACGGGCCGCACGAGCGTGCGGGTTGCCGGCGTCGCGACGACCGAATCGCCGGTGGCAGCGGTCCGCGTGTGGGGCCTACCTGCGCGCTTGCCGTGGATACTCTGGCAGCCTCCGGGAGGGCTCGGCGGGCAGGTCCTATCGCTGACGGGGAACGCGGCACATCGGATTTGGCTCGACGGGATCACGATCCTGCATGCCTATGCGGTCGACCGGGACGGTCGACTCGGGCCTTGGCTCTCGCTCCCGGTTCGCATCGACACCATGCCGCCCGCCGTCAGCCCGCCGCGCATCGTCTTCCGCGACGGCGGGGTCGTCGGGGGGACGCCGACCTCGACGCTCGTGCGCTGGATCGGCACCGACGCGCAGTCGGGCGTGGCGCGATACGAGCTGCAGGAGTCGGTGGACGGCGGTCCGTACCGGGTCGTCGCTGCGGTGAATGGCGCGACGACGGCGGTCGCGCGCCGCCCAGTGCTCGACGCGGTCTACCGCTACCGAATCCGGGCGACCGACACGGCCGGCAACGTCGGCCGATGGATCGAAGGCGCACCGTCCCGCGTGTCGCTGGTCGACTCAAGCGACACCCGGATCGATCTCGCCGGCAGATGGGAGACGATGGCCGATCCCGAGGCCATCGAGGGATCGCTCCTCGTGGCCACGGATCCCGGCGCGACGGCTCGCCTGACGTTCGACGGCAGCGCAGTTGCGGTCATCGTGCGAAGCGGAGTCGGGTTGGGTGTCATGCAGGCTGCGCTCGACGAGTCACGCCTGGCCGGGCCGCGCGACGTCGACCTTGGCTCGCCCGTCGCCGATGCGCGCGTGGGGTATCGCGCGGAGTGGAGCGGCACCGGCCGACACGTCATCGAGCTCACCGTGGCGGGCACGTCGGCACGGCCCACGGTGGCCCTCGACGCGTTGCTCGTGGCGACGGCGGTGGCAACGCCTGGTAGTCCGGCGGCGGGCATCCCGGAAGCGAGCTACGAGGCCGAAACGCTGGGATGGCGTGGTGACGTGACCACGTTCCCGCTCGTCCAGGCCATGAACCGAGGGTTCGGAGCCTGGAGTAACGGACGACAGCTCTCGTGGTTTGCGCGCGTGGACGAGACGGTCAGGCTCAACGTGCCGGTCACGCCGGGACGCTGGGCGGTCCGCGTGTACGCCATGAACGACACGTGCGCGCCTACCGTCCGCTTCTGGCTCGAAGGCGCTCCGCTCGGACCGCCCGTCGACCTGCATGCCGATACCGTCGGACTCTCCGGGCCAATCGAGCTCGGCACGACGGCATCCTCCGGCTCGGGAGTCGTAGGCCTGTTCATGTCGGTTGTGGGGTCCGTGGACGCGGCGTGCGGCTCCGCGTTGGTTGGGCTCGACCGTGTGGTGCTGACACCCGCGGACTGAGGGCCTGTGAATGAGAGTTCGCCCTGCTTGCCTTTCCAACGCGCACGCGGGAGGATCAGCGCGGTCGAAGCGGAGGAAGGTTCGACATGCGGGTACGCGTCCGGGTCGTGCCGTGGCTGCTCGCACTGGTCGGGCTTGCGATCCCGATGATCGGCAGTGGGTTCATCGGATGGCCGTTCGTCGCCGTCTGGCTGGTCGTTCTGGCGTTGGCCTGGATCTTTAGCCGCCGGGATCCCGGCACGAGGGAGCAGCGCATGACTCTCGCCGTCCTGCTGTTGCCCGTCCTCTTCCTGCTCGGCTGGGAAGGTGGCTGGTGGCTGATCCCAGCCGATCTCGCGTGGCTCGTCATCGAGTTCGCCGATCGAGGCCGGGCCGGCGAACCTCGGAGCAGCCGCATCGGCGGCGCGGCTAAACAGGTAGACGCGGACCGCACTGCGGCCCGCGCGATCGCAGCGCCGGAGGCAGGCCGCCGATCCCCGACACAGTGCCCCGCCGGAGGAGCGTCGACGGATACGCAGTCCGCTCGGCCCCGGCGTCCGTCCGGGAGCGCTTGTTGGTGCTCGAATCTTCGAGGATGCCGAAAAGGTCCCGTGCCAGGGAAGCGCGGTGCGTCCGTTGGCTGGAGTGAGGAAATGCCGCTGGTGTGTTGACAGGCTTTCCCCTGGTAGCGTTCACTTCGACGACTTTCGACAACAGGAGGAAGGTCGATGATCAGGCTTCAAT